>NZ_JAUBPI010000058.1:0-40884 GCF_036700645.1 Microcoleus sp. S36b_A4
AATTACTTTTTTGGTAATGAACCTTGCTACCTGGTGGCGCCGGGTTTTTTGTGTGTTTTTATGTCTATTTGGAAAAAGAACACCTGTTTTTGGCTTGAATATAATCTACAATTATAACGGGGTGGAATCAATGCCGAAACAACTTATATTTAACCAAGCTTGAATATATCGATCGCTCCTGCTCTTGGTTGGCTATCGATTATTCAGCAAGCCCTAAATAGACAGTAGGTGTAGATCGCTAGACATTACCTTAATCTAACTCAAATCGTTGCCAATCAATGCGATCGCACAAAGGTTATGATTGTCATCCCTGCTCACCTGAACGTTTGCAATGGCTTCTAGGAATTTTTTGGTATCACAGGGTCTTGCTTTGGGGTCATTCTCAAATCGTCGCCAATCGATGTGATCACACAAAGGTTATGATTGTCATCCATAACCACCCGACCTTTTGCAATGGCTTGTCGGAATTTTTTGATATCACAGGGTCTTGCTTTGGGGTCAGGTGTCTGCTGATCGATAAATACCCTTGAGTGTTTAGAGATGAGCCAACCCAGAGGCAACTTAACTCCATCACCTGACTTTTTCAGGAACAAGGTTCTGAATTTATATTTGAGTGGATCGTCAATCCCATCATTGACCGTGAACGTAGACAACTCAACAGCACTGCGGCTGCGGGACTTGCGCGCACTAAACAAGGCACGAACTGGGGATAAAACCTCGTTCAGTCCTTCACTCTTGAGTTGAGTTGTAGGCTCGTTAAATTGCCCATCAATTAAGGATAGGTAGACAATTTCAAAGGTTGTTCCGTAACCATTAAGTCGCTGTAAGCTCCGCCCAATGTCCAAAGCGGTAGGAATACCAGAATTATCAAAATAGCCGCCATCAGCCAAATGCAATTTACTTTTGTCCTTACTGCGTTGGTACCACCCTACAGGGGTGAAGTAGGGAAAACGAGCACTGAGGCCAGCCGCTGTACTCAGTTTCAAATCTAGATCGGGTTCATCAATGGCAATATTTTCTTTGTTGGGCAAGTTAATCTGAAAGGGGCTGATCACCAGGCGATCGCCAGTTTCGACAACAGTTGTGTTGAGAACCAGTGCAGGGGCAATGCCCTGGGGCTGCCAGTGTTGGTAAAAAGACTGCCGCAAGGGATTATCTTGATTTGGAAGAGACAGCTTATCCCAAGCTTTTTCAAACGCAACTTCCAGACCTCTTCCCCGATCCCAATCGTATATTGGAAAAAAGATAAATCGTTGAATCAGGTCAGGGAATAGCCCCATCGTTAGGAGGGGCGTAAGCAAGTCACTGCTAAACAGTTTGCTAGCCGTTTGGCTAAGGGATTTACCACTAATTCCACCAAATTTCACCAAACTTGAAAAGGCAGAAGCCCCCAAGCTACCGCCAGAAACACTACTGATTGCAAATATATGCTGAGGAAAACTTGGAAAATATTCTGTTAGCTTTGTAAAGGCTGTTGCTGCATGATAAGCGGCATAGATACCCCCACCTTGAGCCGCAGCGATATAGACAGGATAGGGTTTATTTGAGAATTGATCGAGATCGGGGCGATTAGCTAACCATTGCTGAAAACTAGATTCTAAAGCTGGAAGGACTGACTTTTCGGGTTTGCTAAATTGTCGAAAGCGATGATTGTCATTAAAATTAAAATTGCTAGAAACAACAATCAACACGATGAGAATCGTAATCCCAGGTATTTTTGTTTGCAGACCCCAGTCGTAAATTGTTGAAAAAACAACCACCAGAATCGTCAATGATATTGCCACCACACTAATTGATCCCAGCAGATCGGGCAGAAATGTCGGAGGCATTATCAACCCTAATGCGAGGGATGCCAGCAGAGAAATTGAACAATTCCTAACAACTGTAATTCGTGATTTTATCGTGGGTTGCCAAGAAAACAGCGCCACATTAAAAAATACGAGCAACAGAAAAACAGCAACTAAACCAAAAGACAAATGTGAATCTTTTGCTGCCACGATCATAGGCAAAGATAAAACAATAAAAACAAAGCAGGAAATATTAACAAATACATTTTCAAATTTTTTACCAAATAGACCTTCACCCTTTTTGCTAGAGGCAAAGGAACCTAGGTACTTTGAGTTTTTTAAAAGTTCAACACGTTTAATTATTAAATAAGATAAAATTCCTAATAAAACTATATTGCTAAACATCCACACTAGCAAAAAAATCTTGGGAGTAGGATCTGATAAGTTCTGCAATGTTTTTTGGGTAGCCCAAGTGCCATAAGCAAGGCTACCCAGTGGTATAGTACCTAGCAAACGAGGTGCATTTTTGTATAAGCAATCGAATTTTGGCTTGTAGAAGTCAGGAAGACGAGCTTCATAGCATTTCTCAAGTAAACGTGCCGCGAACCACACACCAAGTGAAAGAAAAACAACCAATACTGTAGAAAAAACTGCCTGAGCTACATTATTATCGAAAGCAATTACACGATAGACCTCAATGGTTTGATCGATCTGGGTATAAAAATACCAAGATACCACTGCGATTGTCAGAGGTACTCTTAAATATATCAAAAACTGCACGATGGGTTTAAGCTGGTTTTCAAACCAATTAGAAATTATTTTAATTAATTTATTTCTGTTATCACTTTCAAGCATATATCACTAACTAATGACTTTAAGGGAACATCTCTATCTTGACATAAGTGCAACCTAACGGCTAAATTGAGCGGAAAACGATCGCCTCTGACTCAAACCTCAAATATTGCGATTTTGTCAGATCCAATGATTCGTTAGGCATCGATCGCTTAACAATTATTTATGCTTTGCGCTCACCGATAACTTCAGCTTGACTAAAATCATAGGTGTTTGTCCGCTCCAATGATTTGTTATACCTTGATCGCTTCAATAGTCCGGACTGTTTTTAGTTCTTAGGCTGAAAACCACGATTTTCCGTTCGTAGCGAACTTGCCTTGGAGCTTTGAAACCCTTATTCTACGGTTGGCAATCAAAAACTGTCCGAAGTATTGTTAACAATTATTTATGCTTCGCGATCGCCAGCCCAAAATGCTCACTCATCCCAAAATTCGTGGTGTGACACGCTCGCGGGTGCCAAAGGTGGGATCAATTTTAGCGTGAGGTTCTTTCTCTAAAGTCATGTTTAAGTCGTCCAGGACTGTGAGTAACTTGGCGCCACCACAAACGCAAAAACTCGCTCAGACTTCAATTGAACCTTTTCTGTTCCCGATCGGTCTAAATTCAAGACAGACCCATCAGGTCTAATTTATATGTACTTAGTAAAGCACTTTCAGATTAAAAAAGAGTTGACTCCGTGGCTTAGCGGACTCCTGGCCACATCCCTGCTTGCAGGAGTCGGCTACACAGCTTACAGCCAGTTAACAGTCAAATCCAGCCGCGAAACCAGGCGCAAGGAAAAAACCGTTGCTATCGAAAGGGTGAACCTGCCGATTACTATTTCGGCAAATGGCACAATTGTGCCTGAACGTTCCGTTAACGTCAGCCCCAAAACTTCAGGAATGCTCAAAAGTTTGCTTGTCAAGGAAGGAGATAAGGTTGAACAAGGGCAGATTCTCGCCTACATGGACGACTCCAACCTCCAAGGCCAACTTACCCAAACTCGCGGACAACTCGCAGCTGCGGAAGCAAACCTGGAAAAATTGGTCAACGGCACTCGATCGCAGGATATTGCTGTGGCTAAGGCAGTGTTAGCAGAACAACAGGCAAGTCTGGAAAAATTGCTCAACGGCAATCGAACCCAAGACATTGCTGTAGCTGAGGCAGCGTTAGCAGAACAACAGGCAACGTTGCAAAAATTGCTCAACGGCAATCGAACCCAAGATATTGCCGTAGCTGAGGCAGCGTTAGCAGAACAACAGGCAAATTTACAAAAATTGCTCAAAGGCAATCGCCCTGAAGACATCGCCCAAGCAATTGCCAAACTCAGAGATGCCGAATACGCGAAAAACCAAGCTGAGGAAGACTTTCAGAGAAATCAGGAACTCTATAATGCCGGCGCCATTGCTTTGCAAGTTGTCAACAACTCCCGCACCGAGCGCGATCGAGCTCAAACGCAAGTCAGGCAAGCCGAACAAGCTGTAGCTTTGCTGCAAGCGGGTGCTCGCCCCGAAGAAATCGCTGCGGGGCGGGCTGCTGTGGAGCAAAAACGGCAAGCTTTGACCCTGGCGCGATCGGGTGCTCGCCCCGAAGAAATCGCTGCGGGGCGGGCTGCTGTGGAGCAAAAACGGCAAGCTTTGGCCCTGGCGCGATCGGGCGCACGCCCGGAAGACATCGCTGGGGGACAGGCTGCCGTCGAGCAAAAACAGCAAGCTTTGGCGCTACTAGAAGCCGGTTCTCGCCCGGAAGACATCGCCCAAGCCCGCGCTCAAGTTCTCGCCGCTAGAGGCAGCCTGCAAAGCGTTCAAGCGCAGATTAACGACACTGTGCTGCGGGCTCCTTTCACCGGCACTGTTACTCGCAAGTACGCCGATCCGGGCGCTTTTGTGACTCCCACTACGGCAGGTAGTGCGGTTTCTTCGGCGACTTCTTCTTCGATTTTGTCCTTAGCTTCAAAAAATCAATTAGTAGCAAACGTAGCAGAAACAAATATTTCTCAGATTCGGATCGGCCAGGCTGCGTCTATTCAAGCTGATGCTTTTGCGGGAAAGACTTTTGTAGGTAAAATCAGTCAAATTTCGCCTCAGTCGATCGTCCAGCAAAATGTGACAAGTTTTGAGGTTAAAGCGGCAATTATTAATGATGATAAACAAATGCTGCGATCGGGCATGAATGTGAATGTTGAGTTTAAGGCTGGTGAACTCAAAAATGTTTTGGTAGTTCCGACTGCGGCAATTGTCCGCCAACAAAGGGAAACGGGGGTTTATGTTCCGGGTCCAGAAGATGGTAAACCTGCTTTTATGCCGATTAAGACTGGTATGACGGTGGATGATAAGACGGAAGTGCGATCGGGTTTGAAAGGAAATGAAAAAGTGCTGATGAGTTTCCCCCCCGGATTGCGGCCTAGATCCCAAAATCCATCGGGTGGGATTCCGGGTTTGCAACCGGGTGGGGGAACGCGCTTGCGTTAGGGTTTTGATTTTTTTATTGAACCGCGAAGGCGCGAAGGGCGCGAAGGAGGAAAAGTTCGGCAACGGATTCTGTAACGGATGTCAGGAAGAAGGAAGAAAGTTTTAATTACCGATGCCCAATGCCCAATTCCCAATTCCCAATGCCCAATGCCCAATGCCCAATCAATAATAATATGAAATTACAGACTCGCCCCCGCACCAACAAAATCTCTAACGTTCAAATCGCGTTCATGGCGACAGAGGCGCTGTGGAATAATAAGTTGCGTACCAGTTTAACTATGCTGGGCGTAATTATTGGGATATCTTCGGTAATTGCTATTACTTCGGTGGGACAGGGTGTACAAAAATCAACTGAAGAACAGTTAAAGGCTTTGGGTACAAATGTGCTGTTGGTTTTATCGGGCGCTTCGCGATCGGGCGGTGTCAGTCAGGGAAGCGGTTCTGCTACTACTCTTACTTGGGATGACGCTAGGGCGATCGGCAAACAAGCTCCCGCTGTTAAGGCGATTTCGGCTTATTTGCAGCGCCAAGTGCAAGTGGTTTACGGCGGACAAAATTCATTTACTTCGATTTTGGGAACGGATTTAAACTATCCAGATGTGAAGAACATTCAACCCCAAGAAGGACGGTTTTTTAACGAGGATGAATTGAATGCTGCTGAGCCTGTAGTTGTCCTCGGTTCTAAGGTGCGGGACGAACTTTTTGGAGCCGGAGTTAATGCGCTATCCTCCGATATTCGCATTCAGGGAAACCGCTACAAGGTCATTGGAGTGATGGAAAGCAAGGGGTCTGTAGGGGGGACTGATCAGGACGATAGAGTGTATATTCCCCTCAAAAATATGTCTTCGCGGATTGTGGGTAGAAATTCTTTAGCGGGGATTGCGATATCGGGTTTTTGGTTGGAAACTGCCGGCGAAGCGGATTTAGCGGATGCTCAATTTCAAGTGGAAAATATCATGCGCTTGCGCCACAATATTTATCCGCCACAACCGGATGATTTTCGAGTTGTCAATCAAGCTGAAATAGTCAATACTTTTAGTAATGTGATCGGTTTATTTACGGTTATGGTGGGCGCGATCGCCGGAATTTCTTTGGTGGTTGGAGGCATCGGTATTGCTAATATTATGTTGGTGTCTGTTGTGGAACGGACTAAGGAAATCGGGATTCGCAAAGCGGTAGGTGCTACTAATGCAGCAATTCTAATTCAATTTATGGCGGAATCTATTTTAGTTTCCACGGTGGGGGGAACGGCGGGTATTGGGTTGGGAGTTGCAATCGCGTTTGGGGCTTCGACAGCGTTCAAATTTCCGTTTGTGGTTTCTGTATGGTCGATCGCGGCAGGTTTTGGGCTGTCTTTTACTGTAGGCTTATTGGCGGGAGTATTGCCGGCTCGGAATGCGGCTCGCTTAGATCCGATCGCAGCTTTGCGGAATGATTGAAGTTACTGACATTCAACCCCGTTAAATTCAACAGTCTTGGACGCAGGAGTGGTCAGAAACCAGGTTTGATGGACGATCAGACTTCGTTTTAGGCTACAGATGCGCTAACGGGACTTAAACAAAAATCAGCTCAAAAATGGCTGCAAACTCAGATCGGTAAACCATTTGAGCTTGAATTTGCTTGGATCTCGAATTGACAAGGGTTTTAGCTCTGACGGGGCGTCAAACTCTTTCCTTTATCTAGACTGCGTTTCAGGTAAGGGAAAGAGCTTGACGCCCATTAGAAATAATATACGCTCATTCAAATATAATAACAAAAACCCCTTATCCAACACGCAATTTCCATGTTAGAAGCATTGGTATTGGCAACAGTATTTTGCGGATTTTTTGGTATCATCTTTAAAAAGAACCTGATCATGAAAATCGTCTGTATGGATGTCATGAGTACAGGGGTTATAGCCTATTACGTGGTGGTGGCATCGCGGGAAGGCTTGCTGACACCAATTATTTCAAAGGGGAAAAATGTCGCTTACGCCGATCCGGTTCCCCAGGCGGTGATCTTAACGGCGATCGTGATCGGCTTTTCGATTCAGGCTTTAATGCTGGTCAGTGTGATGAAGCTGGCACGAGATAATCCGACATTAGAAAGTAACGAAATCGAGATGAATAATACCCCATGAATACCCTGACGCTAGCCTGGATTGGACTCCCGTTTTTTGTCGGGTTTACTATTTATTTGATTCCGAAGTTTGACAAGTATCTCGCAATATTCGGAGCGATCGCGTCCGCTGCCTATGCGTTCCTGCTTTTTGCTATGCCGTCAGCGGTGACGCTGGAGTTACTCGATAATTTCAGTGTCACGTTGTTAGTCGATCGCTTGAGCGGCTATTTCATCTTAACCAATGCCTTAGTCACAGCAGCGGTGATTATCTACTGTTGGCCCACAGATAAGACGGCATTTTTTTATGCACAGATTCTGATGGTGCATGGCAGCCTGAATGCGGCCTTTGCTTCTACTGACTTTATCAGTTTATATGTGGGGTTAGAGGTAAGTGGCATTGCGGCGTTTCTCTTGATTGCCTATCCTCGCACCGATCGCTCGATTTGGGTGGCTTTGCGCTATCTATTTATTAGCAACACGGCAATGCTGTTTTATCTAGTCGGTGCCGTGCTGGTTTATAAGGCAAGTAATTCGTTTAGTTTTGCCGGCTTGGGTGCAGCGCCCCCAGAGGCGATCGCTCTGATCTTTATGGGACTCTTGGTTAAGGGAGGTGTGTTTGTATCGGGGTTATGGCTACCGTTAACTCACTCGGAAGCAGAAACGCCTGTGTCGGCTTTGCTGTCAGGGATTGTGGTCAAAGCGGGGGTATATCCCCTCGTGCGCTGTGCGCTGATGGTGGAGGAGGTGGCACCCATCGTCCAAATCTTTGGCGTCGGGACGGCGCTGCTGGGCGTGTTCTATGCCGTTTTAGAAAAAGATAGCAAACGGATGTTGGCTTTTCACACGGTTTCGCAGTTGGGCTTTATCCTCGCTGCACCGTCGGTGGGTGGGTTTTATGCGCTGGCCCACGGTTTGGTCAAATCGTCGCTGTTTCTGATTGCAGGATCGTTACCGAGTCGTAATCTGAAAGAATTGAAACAGAAGCCGATCAATACCAAGATCTGGATTGCCTTAGTCATAGCTAGCTTATCAATCTCTGGCTTTCCCATGTTGGTTGGCTTTGGGGCAAAGACGTTAACGGTGAAGAATTTGGGCTCCTGGCAAGCGATCGCGATGAATGTCGCAGCAGTCGGAACAGCAATCTCTTTTGCTAAATTCATCTTTCTACCTCGTGGCGGACAAACAGCAGTCAAACCCGGTTTTTGGCCTGCGGTGTTGCTGTTGCTAGCTGGGCTGATTGGAGCCAATGCTTTTGATGTTCAGGCTTATACGCTGGAAAATATGCTTAAGGCGATCGCCATCATCGGCGTTGGTTGGTCAGCCTATTTTCTAATTTTTCAACGCACGGCAATCAAACTGCCACGTATGCTTGAACAATTCGATCATTTGGTCGGTTTTATGAGCTTGATTTCGCTCCTACTATTCTGGATGGCATTACCCACATGATTGGACAGCTAATATTAAGACTGACGATCTGGTTTCTACTTACTGCCGATTTTAGTTTGGCAAATATTGCGATCGGCTTCATCATTGCTTTCCTCTTGCCGCGCAGCTACGCACCCCCGGAACCTTTGAGGGAATGGTTGGGGGTGTTGGGTAAAATCTTCATGGCGATTCCGATAGCTTATCTGGAAGCTTTTGAACTCATCTTCCGTCCCCACAGACACGAAGATGTGATCATGGAAAAAGTGCCAAACCATCGATCGCCCTTGCTGATCTTCCTAGATGTCTTCCTGATCACTTTTACACCTAAAACAATCGTCGTAAAATACCACGAAGAGGGTTTTTACGAAGTACACCGGGTGCGGCGGACTTCCAGTAATTAGCTGAAGTTTTTTCGGAATTTTTTAACCGCAGAGAACGCAGAGAACGCAGAGAAAGAGCAGGGAGAAATCAGTAATTCTTATTTAGCTAAGTCAGCAAAAAGTCAGGAGGGCACACAATTGAACAACTTGAACAACTTGATTTTAATTGCGATGATTTTGGCTCTGCTCATACCCATGTACGAGGTATGGAAAGATCATGATATCTGGCAAACAATGTTGGCGTTTGCCAGTATTTCGACCAAGGCGGCAATCATCGCTCTCGTCATATCCGTCTGGCGCGATGATTGGATGATCGGTGTGGTGGCGGCGATTATCCTCAGTGTGGGTAATGCTGGATTGATGTTGTTGGCACAAATAATCAAACGTATCACTGAAGCATGATCGTAATAGATGTATTGAGCTATACCTGCATCGGTATAGGGATTTTTTTCTGGTTTTGGGGTACTTCTTACCTACTTGGGAAGCGATCGGTTTTATATAAACTGCACAGTCTTTCGGTAGCAGATACGCTGGGTTCGATGGCTATCCTCGTCGGATTGCTGCTGAAAATACCCAATAAATGGCCGCTGCTGATTCTGGCGATCATTTGCTTAGCAATCTGGAACACAATGCTGGGATATGTGCTGGCCTATTGTTCCCAAACAGGGAGTGACTATGAACGATAATAGCTACATTTATGTCCTCGTCGCTCTGCTACCGTTAGCTGCTGGTATGGTGGTATTTCAGGTCAATCCATACCACGCATTGCTACTGCGGGGGGTATTGGGAGCGATCGCCGCCTTGGTGTATACAATTTTAGGCGCGGGGGATGTGGGCTTGACCGAAGCCTTGATGGGTACTCTGCTGGCGATTACACTTTATGCAGTGACGGTGCGTTCATCCTTCGTGCTGCGTCTGGGTGTAATCGAAGAGGGGACAGAGGGCGATGCTATACCAAACGACAAAACCGCAGGTGATTTTAAGCAACTGATAGATGACATCCGCACAATTTTTCAGAAACGCCATATGCGCCTGGAACTCGTTCCCTATGCGACTACACAGGCATTGCAGCGGGCGCTGAGGGAAAAAGAAGTTCATGCAGCTTGTGCGCCACAAAGCCTATTGGAAAACAGCGGCGAAGCGCAACTTTATAACACCGCAACCAGAGTTCGGCGTGTCTATGACATCATGCAAACCGAACTTTCATCACCAGGGACAACCCTAACCTATGTAAATACACCAGACGCAGAGGACAAACATTGATGAAGTGGGTTTACTTTTTATCAGGGATAGCGCTGTTTGTCAAAATGCTGCTAATCGCCAATCCCACAATGGAGTTATCGCAGCAAAGTTCGATCGTCGAATTGGTTGTTCAAGATAGTGGAGTAACCAATGCGGTTTCCGGTATCATTTTGCGAAATCGGCTGTACGACACGATCTTTGAAGTTGTGGTATTTACGATCGCCATCTTGGGTGCAAGTTTTATGCTAGCAAATGAAAAGCCGTCCTGCGCCATATATCAGTTTACCGATCAACCATCGATTATTTTGGCGCGATTGGGAGCGACGATTGCCGCGTTGGTGGGTATCGAACTAGCAATTCGCGGGCATTTAAGTCCTGGCGGTGGTTTTGCTGCGGGTGTAGCGGGGGGAACTGCAATCGGCTTGGTGGCGATTACCTCATCACCGCAGTGGATGCAAGAAATCTACCAGCGCTGGCACGCCGCGACTTTGGAGAAAGTTTCGGTACTTGTTTTCATTGTATTGTCCGTTATCACTCTGTCAGGATATGAGTTACCCCACGGAGAGTTAGGCACGCTTTTCAGCGGTGGCATTCTCCCCTTGCTGAATATCCTGGTTGCAGTCAAAGTCGCATTAGGATCGTGGGCGGTGATGTTGGTGTTTATTCGCTATCGCGGATTGCTATGACAAATGTTCCGATCTCAAATCCATTGACATCGAAATTAATCATCTCTCTCAATCTCTGACTCAGTGTCCTCTGTGTTCTCTGCGGTTTAATCATTCAGAAACAACCGTAAACGATATTTTACGTTTATAAGGCTTACGCACGAGTAGTCAGAAACCGGGTTTTTTTGCGAGGTCAAAAACCCGGTTTCTTTGCTTTTGATAAGAAATTCCTGTGAGCTCATCTGCGTTTATCTGCGTGCATCTGCGGTTAAAAAATCCCAATCTGTAAGATATCAGCTTACACTAAACCAGCTTGAAAAATCTGGTTTGCAGTGAGGTTCAAATCAGGAAAAGTTTGCGACACAATGCGATCGTTCTCTCGAAACTTGAGGATTTGATATTCACCATCAACCAAGTTACAGACAGAAATTGTCGGTTGTTTAGGATTGCCAATAAAATTGCGTCCACCCAACGCAGCATAATCCACAATCCAATATTCAGGGATACCCATCTCTTCATAATCAGCGTATTTCAAATAGTAATCATCGCGCCAATTGGTTGACACAACCTCAATTACCAACGGTATCGATGCACCCCAAGTTAGGATAGATTGTTTTTTCCACAATGTTTCGTTCGCCAGATTTCCACGATTCAGCACCAACACATCAGGCAAATAACCAGAATCTTTTTCAGGAGGTCTAACTATCACTTGGCGGGGGATACCGTAGGGCAATCCCAGACGTTTGATTTCAACAGGAATTTCGACTGCAAGAAAGCTTATAACTTCCTCGTGTTCGCCTACTGGTTGTGCCATCTCAACAATATCTCCATTATGCAGTTCGTAGCGTACCGCCGAATTTTCAGGTAGCCACTCCACAAATTCCTCGAAGTTTACGAGTTTGGGTAAAGCTTGAGTCATAGGTTTTCAGAATCACCGATAATATAAATTATATCTCTATCTATCTGCGTTTATCTGCGTGCATCTGCAGTTATAAATTACAATTTTTTATAAAGTCCGTAAGTTATTGTGCCGCTTATGCTGTAACCATTTCGGGTTTGATATCAGGTGATGCTGGCTCAAAATACAACACCATGATTTGCTCTGGATACAACCCGACAGATTCATAAGTGCGTCCGTTGCGATCGCTAAATTCAACCTCAAACGCTGCACCATCAGCCAACAGTTCAACTACAGTCCCTACTTGTCCGCGCCACAGATTGTATTCAGGAATGTCAACTGTCAATGCAACGACATCTAGTAATTTAATTGTATTATTTTCCACTTTTTTTTATAACCTCCAGGCACTGCTGATACGAATAAGTAGCCCTCCGTTTATCTCATCTCAAAGTCCCCGTCTTCTGGGTTTTTTTTGCGCTCGTTGGAACTCATCGGTTAGATTTATAAACTATGAATTACAACTTACTATTAAATAAATAACTTAGTTCCGACCACATTTCGCCATTACTCCAAAACAAAAATTTACCGGGATAGCTAAACCTATCAGCTAAACCCACAGCAATATATTCCTTATAAACGGGATGGAATTTATATTCCAAGGATCTAATTTTAGTTACGAGTATCGTATCGATAAAACAAAGTCTACTGATAAGTTCTATGTAAAACTCTTCTGTTTTTCCCCAATCATCTAATTCCTCTCTACCTGAAGTTCCTAAAAATGTTTGAACGAAATAAACTAAATTATTATAATATTTTAATAAATTTATTTCATCATGATGACCATCTCGAAGTCTTTTTATTATCTCCTTTAGTTGATCTATTTTTGCAAGCAGCAGATTAATTTCCTCATCCCCATTTTCAATTTCCAAAATCTTAATTTTTTCCTCAAGAAGTGCAACTTTATTTCTCTCGTCCTTAAGCTGTAGCTCTAAACTTATTTTGGCTTTTTCTAGCTCTCTGGCATTCTCTTCTAGTTGCTTAACTTTTGTTTCTAATTGACGTGAATTGGAGTTTAATAAATTTAACTCATAAACCTTTCTTTCTAGCTGTAGCTCTAAACTTATTTTGGCTTTTTCTAGCTCTCTGGCATTCTCTTCTAGTTGCTTAACTTTTGTTTCTAATTGACGTGAATTGGAGTTTAATAAATTTAACTCATAAACCTTTCTTTCTAATTGGGTTTTTTCTTGCTGGAGCTGGTTATTATCTATCTCTAAAGGTTGAACTCGGTCTAGTTCTCGTCTTATTTCTGACTCTAAAGAGTTTTGGCTAGCTCGGAGTTGTAGATTATCTTGTGTCAATCTAGTATTATTATCTTTAACTTGATTTAAGTCTCTTCTCAGAACGTCTATTTCTTGCTGTAAATCCGTATTTGTTTTAATGAGGGATTGATTTAGGGCTATGACTTCATTAAGCTGGCTAGTAACCTCTTTAACTTTCTCGATTAAAAATTCCCACGTTATAAACTCTATATCTTGACTACTGAGAGAACCCCCCAATTCTTGAATAAGAACTTTTTTATGAGCTTCTAGTTCTTCAATTTTTTGTTCAAAGTAAATATTTTCAATACGAAGATTTGTTGAAATTTTCCTTACTTCATCTCTTTCGCTCTCAACGCTTGCTAACTGTTGTTGTAGGCTTTGAACCGTCTGCTTCAAAGAATTGTTCTCAGTAGTAGCTGCCTTGAGTTCTGCCTCTTTTTGCTTAAATCTTGCCAGGATTTGAACTATAAAGGCGGTAAATAGGTTATTTGCTTGTTGTAACTGCTGGTTTATTTGCCTAAGCTCAACTGTCTGTGCTTCGGGCCTGTTATCCTCTGGTTTGTTCTTACCCCTGCGAAGTTGCAGGTAAACTATTACTATGCTTAGTAAAGCTATTAAACCAGCAGTTTCGTAAACCATACTAATACTTTTTTGAAAATAGCGTTTTTGGACATCGGTTCCCAGGCAGAGCTGAGGAACCAGTTAAAAAAAACAGAGGGCGAGTTTCGCATAAAACTTAACCCCAAAAGTCAAATTTTATGCTCTACACCCGCCCTCGCAAAACTCCCTTAATAAGCGTCTTGCAATTCGTAGAAATCAGGGGAAATGTAATCTTTCCGCAGCGGCCAGCCTACCCAATCTTCGTTCATCAAAATCCGTTTCAGATTCGGATGTCCTTCGTACACAATGCCGTACATATCGTAGGATTCCCGCTCTTGAAAGTCGGCTGCTTTCCAAATCCAGTATACTGATGGCACTCTGGGATCTTCGCGGGGTACGAATACTTTGACGCGGACTTCTTCAGGCTTGGAAGCATTGTCTGTCAGTTTAACCAAGTGGTAGACGCTGACTAAATCTTGTCCCGGCCCTTGGTCGTAGGCGCACTGGCACTGCATATAATTAAACCCGTAGGCATACAGTGCTGTTGACATCGGAATTAAGAAGTCTCGATCGACCTTTAATATCTCCACGCCCAAATTATCAGCCGCTAAAGCTTCGTGTTCAAAGCCATTTTGAGTCAACCACTGGGAAACCTTCCCGGCTTCAACAATTGCAGATTCTGTCTCAGCCACGGTTTACCTCCTGTTTTTGTCCTGCAAGCAGGGCCGGCGGTACTGGCATTCCCATTGCTTCCGTCAATTCCTTCGGCGGCGCTATCCGGCCTGCAACAGACAAGTATTTGCCATCCAAGATGTCGTCTACTACTTTCATTTTGTGGGGTCTGGTGTAGTAGCGGTGGGTGGGCTGCAAGTTGCCACGTTCTTGCATCGAATCGTTGGCGATTTTTTTCCGCAGTTTGATAATTGCATCAATAATCGCTTCTGGGCGGGGGGGACAGCCGGGGATGTACACGTCTACGGGAATCAGTTTGTCAACGCCTCTGACTGCTGTGGGGGAGTCTACGCTGAACATTCCGCCGGTGATGGTGCAGGCGCCCATCGCGATCACGTATTTGGGTTCCGGCATTTGTTCGTACAGCCGCACCAAGATGGGGGCGTACTTCATGGTGATGGTGCCGGCAGTGATCAGCAAGTCGGCTTGTCGGGGGCTCGATCGCGGTACTAAGCCGAATCTGTCGAAGTCAAAGCGCGATCCGATCAAAGCTGCAAATTCGATGAAGCAGCAAGCGGTACCGTAAAGCAGCGGCCACAGGCTCGAAAGTCTCGCCCAATTGTAGAGGTCATCAACCGTAGTTAGGATGACGTTCTCTGATAATTCGGATGTGACTTCAGGGCGAATAGCGGGGTTGACAATTAGAGGTTTTTGTGATTTGTCTGAACTTAAGACCATTCCAAGGCTCCTTTGCGCCATGCATAGACAAGAGCAATAACGAGGATCGTGATAAAAAACAAGGCTTCCATGAAAGCCAACAGTCCTAGCTGGTTGAAAGCAACCGCCCAAGGATAGAGGAAGACGGTCTCTACGTCGAAGATGACGAAGACTAGGGCGAACATATAATATCGGATGTTGAATTGAATCCAGGCTCCGCCGATCGGCTCGACGCCGGATTCGTAGGTAGTGCGTCGGTCGTAGGGACGACTTTTGGGCCGCAGTACCTTAGACGCCGTGAGGGCGAGGATAGGGACTAGGCTGGAAATTAACAGGAAGCCTAAGAAATACTCGTAGCCGCTGAGTGCAAACACGGTGAATAATTACTGCCTAGGTGAAAGGGTTCTGTAACTTGTCTGTTACATTATATAGATTTTGGGTAGCTAAAATTACGAGTTGGTTGAGATTAATCGTCCATCTTCTGCAATAATTTTTAATGTATATTTTAAGATTAGCTTACCTACTCTTTTGGAGCTATGAGCGATCGAGCTACTGAAACCAAAACCCTCGATCGGCACGAGTGCCGCGCCTGCGGCTACGTCTATGAGCCGAAAAAGGGGAATCCTAAAATTGACATTGCCCCGGGCACGGCTTTTGAAGATTTGCCCCAAACTTGGGTCTGTCCCGTTTGCGGGGCTCGCAAATCGATGTTTCAAAATCTCGGTCAAATGGAAGGGGTATCGGGATTTAAGGCAAATCAGCGCTACGGTGTCGGTGTCAACGGCATGACCGAAGGTCAGAAAAGTTTGCTGATTTTTGGCGGCTTGGTCGTTGGTTTCTTGTTGTTACTTAGTATGTATGGTTTGCAGTAAAACGATTGTGAGATTTTGGCAACGAATTGTAATGTTATTGGCCGCTGCGCTCATCTGTACGAGTTGCAGCACGATCGGTTCTGTGAGTTACAACCCCTGGCAAGTGATTTCCTTGCCGACGGAAGCTAATTTGCAGGATATTGCCTTTACGGGCAATCCTCAGCACGGCTGGGTTGTGGGTTCTGAGGCGACTCTGCTCGAAACCCTTGACGGTGGCACTAGCTGGAAGCCTATAGCACTGGATATCGACGATCCGAGGTCGCGTTTTGCGTCGGTGAGTTTTTCCGGTTCCGAAGGCTGGATTGTCGGCCAGCCTTCTGTTTTGCTCCACACAAACGATGAGGGCAAGTCTTGGACGCGGATTGCTTTGAGCTCTCAGTTGCCCGGTTCTCCGAGTACGATCGCGGCTTTGGGCCCGAATTCCGCCGAGATGACGACCGATGTCGGGGCGATTTACCGGACTTCTGACGGCGGCAAAAATTGGAAAGCTGTCGTGCAGGATTCTTTTGGGGTAGTTCGCAATATCAACCGTTCTGAAGACGGGCAGTATGTTGCGGTTTCCTCGAAGGGCAATTTCTACTCGGTATGGAAACCCGGACAAGAAGCTTGGGAACCTCACAACCGCAATAGTTCTCGCCGCCTGCAAAATATGGGCTTTACCAAGGATGGGCGTTTGTGGATGCTCGCCCGCGGCGGTCAAATTCAGTTTAGTGACCCGTCCAATCCTGAAGGTTGGGGAAAACCGTTTTTTCCCGATCGCAAGGCGAGTTGGGGTTTGCTGGACATGGCTTACCGGACTGATAATGAAGTTTGGGTAGCCGGCGGCGGCGGCAATTTGCTGTGCAGTTTGGACGGCGGGAAAACTTGGCTAAAAGACCGCGAAGTTGAAGATGTTCCGGCTAATTTTTACAGGATTGTCTTTATGGGCCCCGATCGCGGATTTGTGATCGGCGCGAGCGGTACTTTACTTAAATATCAAGGTTCCGCGCAAGCTGCTTGATAGTAGAATAGTAATAGAGATTGTCTGTCAATTTGTTGTTGAAAGGAGGATTCTAAATGGCTGGTACAACTGGAGAACGTCCGTTTGGGGACATTATTACAAGTATCCGTTATTGGGTAATTCACAGCATCACCATTCCGGCTTTGTTTATTGCTGGATGGCTGTTTGTGCAAACGGGTTTGGCTTACGATGCTTTCGGAACTCCTCGCCCTAACCAGTATTTCACACAGCAGCGGGAAGAAGTGCCGATTATTTCGGATCGCTTTGAAGCTAAGAAACAAGTAGATCAGTTCATTAACGCCAAGTAATTTAACAAGGATTTGGAAAAATGACGAGCAGAACCCCAAATAATGAGCCAATTTCGTATCCGATTTTTACGGTGCGCTGGTTGGCAGTTCATACTTTAGGTGTCCCAACAATTTTCTTTTTGGGCGCGATCGCAGCAATGCAATTTATTCAACGATAGGAGTTTACAATGCCTGAGCGCGTTCCTAATCCCAACGAGCAGCCTGTTGAGTTAAACCGGACTTCTTTGTATTTGGGTTTGTTGCTGATTTTTGTTTTGGGTATTTTGTTTTCCAGTTATTTCTTTAATTAACTGGTGTCTGAGTTTGCTTTCGATAGTTCCATCGAATTTGTTTAGCTGTAAATTAGTGAGGTGATGGCTATGTTTAGTGAAAGTGGCAGAATTCCTTTGTGGCTGGTAGCTACTGTTGCAGGCCTCGGTGTTCTCAGCATTGTGAGTCTTTTCTTCTACGGTGCTTATGCCGGTTTGGGTTCTTCGATGTAAGGAGAATCAAGCTGATTTTCGGCTTTTAACCCCCCTTTTTCAAGGGGGGTTTTAATTATGCGAATTGTGTTGGTAAATCGGGGATAACTGTTATCGATAGTGTGAATTTTTTGGCCAGTTTATGATATAAGTTCCGGTGGCACCGGAATTATTGTTGACTGTTGACTGTTGACTGTTAACTCGGGGTCGAAAAACTGAATGATAGTTGAGTCTTAACTGTTGATTCCATTTTACAATTCCGATGCTAGCGGAGTTGATATGAGAATTTAATCCGGCGTTGTCAGATGAAGATTTTTGGTGGTTGGGTGGAGATTTGCTCAATCAACTGCTGGCATTGCGGGTTCACCAATAACCCCAAAATCGAGCGCCACTAGCCGACGATCGCTAAGAGAGTGTGAGCCGATCGTGAAATTAGCCAAAAGTTGCGAGTAGAATGGTGCAAGAGCCGATCGCTCGATCGTAGTGCACAGCGAAATATGACCCCACCGCCGCCGCCCCGCAAACCTCAAACCGTCTTGGGTGCGATTACCCAAGCAGTCCAGACTATTGCTAAGGTTAATTTTAACCAGCTAGCGCTGAAACCTAATGCCAAAGTACCCGAATTGTGGGTACAGGATGCTGGTGCAGCTAAAGCTGAGGTTTATCCGCTGTTGGGCGATCGATATTTGTTAGGTCGATCGTCCAAATCTTCAGATATAGTAGTTCGCAATCCCGTTGTCAGTCACGTCCACTTATCCCTGTCGCGCGATACTCGGCGGCGGACTCCTTTTGTCATCAAAGATGAAGACTCCACAAACGGCATTTACAATGGCAAAAGGCGAGTTAAAAGTATGTCCCTGCGTCACGGAGACGTGTTCACTTTAGGGCCGCCGGAACTAGCCGCCGCTGTCAGAATTCAGTTTGTATATCCGCCGCCTTGGTATTTGCAACTTGTGCGTTACAGCTTTTACAGCGTCAGTGGAATCACCGCTGTGATTGCCGTGTTGGTAGGCATGGAATCGACAAAGTTTCAAGTGCGGCCTCTGCCAAGAAGTATCAATGGCCCCGTGATTGTTTACGCCCGCGATGGGCAAACTCCCCTGCGTCCTCCTCAGAATAACGCTCACTTAGAATTAAAGCAATTACAGGATTTTTCGCCTTATTTATCCAAGGCGGTACTTGCTTCGGAAGACAGTCGCTACAATTGGCATTTGGGAGTAGATCCGATCGGAGTTTTGCGCGCGCTTTTGACCAACGTTCGCGGGGGAGGAATTCGCGAAGGCGGAAGCACTGTGACGCAGCAGTTAGCGAGAAGTTTGTTTCGAGATTATGTGGGAACTCAAGATTCGGCAGGACGTAAGTTACGGGAAGCTGTAGTTGCGTTGAAACTGGAGAATTATTACAGCAAAGATGAGCTGTTGCTGACTTATTTAAATCGGGTGTTTTTGGGAATTGACCTTTACGGTTTTGAGGATGCGGCTCGGTTTTATTTTGGGAAGTCGGCGAGGGATTTAACTTTGTCAGAGGCGGCAACTTTGGCAGGGATTTTGCCTGCTCCCAACAGTTTTAATCCGATTCAAAATTATCAGTTGGCGGTGCAGTATCGCGATCGAGTGATCGAACGGATGCGGGCACTGGGGACGGTTTCTCAGGAAGAAGCCGATCGCGCAAGGCGATCGCGAATTGAGATCAATCCTAAAGCCCGCCAATATCTGCAAAGTACGATCGCTCCTTATTTCTACAGTTATGTATTTGACGAATTGGAGTTTTTGCTGGGGGAGCAGTTAGCCAGAGAAGGCAATTTTATTGTAGAAACAGGTTTGAATCCCGGCCTGCAAAAAGTGGCTGAAGCTTCCCTCAGAAATGCTGTTGAAAATGCCGGAGCCAGTGCAGGTTTTTCTCAAGGAGCCGTGGTAACTCTCAATAGTACAACCGGGGAAGTCTTAGCTTTAGTTGGGGGCGTAGATTACTTGAAAAGTCAGTTTAATCGGGCTACTCAAGCTTTGAGACAGCCTGGTTCTACATTTAAGATTTTCACCTATGCAGCGGCCCTGGAACGGGGAATCTCACCCGATAAAACTTATTCTTGCGCTCCCCTTTCCTGGGGCGGACAAAGTTACAGCGGCTGCGAAAGAACCAGCGGCAGTGCGGATATGTATCGGGGTTTAGCACAGTCGGAAAATGCAGTTGCTTTGAGAATTGCACAAGATGTCGGTTTAGACAATGTAGTGGGAATGGCAAGACGTTTGGGAATTACTTCGGAACTGCGTTCTAACCCTGGTTTAGTATTAGGTGAAAGTGAAGTTAATGTGTTGCAATTAACGGGTGCTTTCGGGGTTTTGGCAAATCGGGGTTTGGGCAATCGCCCCCACGTAATTAAGCGAATTATTGACAGCAGCGATTGCAAAGATCGAAATGATTTTAAGAGTTGCCGGGTGATTTATGAGTATCAAAAAGATGGCATTGCCAATCGGCAGTTAGTTTCGGAAGCCGTAGCGGATACGATGACTGATATGCTGCAAGGTGTTGTGCGGGGAGGTACGGGTAGCAGTGCTGCTTTGGGGTTGGGAGAAGCTGGAAAAACAGGTACGACTAATGATAATAGAGATTTGTGGTTTGTCGGTTATATTCCGAGTCAGCAACTGGTGACTGGAGTTTGGTTGGGAAATGATGATAATTCTCCGACTGGGGGAGGTAGTTCAAATGCCGCTCAGTTGTGGGGGGAATATATGCGGCAGGTGGCGCGTTGAGTCATTAGTCATTAGTCATTAGTCATTAGTCATTAGTTAGTGGTTGGTTGTTAGTTGTTGGCGAGCATAACTAATCGCCAAAAAAGATTTAGCAGTAAGGTGCGCGGCCCGGCGCACCCTACGAGGATTTAGGGGCAATTTCTGCGCTTATTCTAGAGTCTGAGAAACTGGCCGACAGCCAGACAATATTGAGTGCAAATTGACAACATTTCCGATGACCGCGATCGCAGGTGCTGCAAATCCGGCAGCCTCAACTTGCTCTACAATTGTACCCAAAGTCCCGATCAATTCTTCTTGTTCCGGCCGCGTTCCCCAGCGCACTAACGCTATGGGCGTTTCTGCACTCAATTCGGCTGCTGTTAACTGACCGATAATATAAGGCAAATTGTGGATTCCCATGTATACTACAATGGTTTCGGAGCCGCGGGCGATCGCCTGCCAATTTACCTCCGGTCGATATTTGCCCGCTGATTCGTGGCCGGTGACAAAGGTGACAGAGGAACTGTACGATCGATGTGTTAAAGGAATTCCCGCATAAGCAGGGGCAGCAATCCCAGAAGTTACGCCGGGGACTACTTCTACTGACACTCCAGCTTTTACCAACTCTTCCATTTCTTCGCCACCGCGGCCGAAGATAAACGGATCGCCGCCTTTAAGACGAACTACGATCGCATTATCTCCAGCTTTTTCTATCATTAACTGAGTGGTTTCGTCCTGCATTAACGAGTGACGCCCTTTGCGTTTTCCGGCATCAATTCGTTCTGCTTGGGGGTTGATTGCTGCCAAAATTTGAGGGCTGACTAAAGCGTCATAAATCACCACATCCGCACACTCTAACAAAGCTTTTCCCTTCAAGGTCATCAAACCCGGATCTCCGGGCCCCGCACCTACTAAATACACTTTTCCTAAAGACATCTTTCTTGCTTCCTTTACCTCTTCTGTGCCTCTGGGGTTCATTTTTGAATTAAATTCCCAATTAAGTCTGCTAATTGTACACTTGCGCCTAGAGGATTCGCGAGATGAAGTTCCGCCGCAGGAAATTGCTGCTTTAGCTGTGCGACATTTTTGGCGATCGCATCTGTAATTCCTCCATTAAATAAGAAGTATGGCACAATCCCTATTTGCTGCTGTCCACCACGAACCAAACTGTCAATTTGCTCTGACAAACTCGGCTTTACCGACCAATAAGCTGTCAGCGCACCGAGTTTGCTGGCGATTTCCTCAACTGTCGAGTTACCTCCGGGCCGACGGCTGCCATGAGATAATAAAATCCATTTTGGCAATAGCAGATTGGGGAGAAAAGCAACCTCTTCCATCTGACTTTTCACCAATTTTGTTAAGCCTGCTTCCTGGGAACCTAAATGCGGGCGCAATGCAATTTTTAGCTTGTCACCAAAAGTTTGTTGGGCAATTGCCACCTCTGCAGGTATGTCTTCAGCGACGTGAACTCCCGGCAATAAAAATACAGGCAGTATTTGCAATTCTGTCAGTCCCAGCGACAAAGTACGTTCGCCAAAACTGCAAATTTGTTCGTGCAGCGGTGCGGGCCCGAGTTCTAAGGTGGCGGTTGCTACTGCGGGGAACGAGTCAGCCAATTTTTGAGACAGCAGTTGACCTAGGTTTTCCAAAGCTAGTTGGGGTCTGGGGTCACGGCTGCCGTGAGAAACTAATAAATAGGTCGATCGCAATTTCAATATAGATTTGATGTTAATGTTCGAGCCGGATTTAAAATAATTATAACACCGTGGGGCGCGTGACTTGAAAAATACTCAACCCTCAACCTGAAGCTTGCGAGTCACGCACCTTTAACAACTAAAGCAAAGTACCCGGCTGGGAAATTAATCAACACAGGGCTTAAATTTTCTAAGCCGCCCACCTTACAAAAGAAGGTGCGCGGCTTAAAAATTACTTACTAGAGGGCTTAAATCTTCTAAGCCACACACCATAAACAACTCACAAATTAACCTTTGGGAGCGGGATCGGCGATGTATTTGAAAGTAGGTTCCGAGTTCCAAGGGCCGCGTTCATCCTGGCCATTTGTGGACAAGTTAAAGTAGAGATCTACGGTGTTATCTGGCGGAATGTTGCCGAACATCGGATCGGTGAGTTTACCCAGCGATTCCAGAGCTTTCATGAACATTTGAGTGTGAGAAATTTCGCGAGTCAGCAGAAACTGCAACGTCTTTTTCGTTCCCATATCCGGTGCTAGTTTAATCAACTCTTCGTAAGTTTGGCGGGCTCCTGCTTCCGCGCCGATATCAGCGCGCAAATCGCGCACCACATCCCCGCCTTCGTTGATATAAGCTGCTGTCCAAGCTTGACCTTGGCTGTCCAACAAGTGTGGGCCTATGCCACGCACGGCAAACAAAGTGCTTTTGTAAGCTTCTGTTTGGTCAACGTTTTTGGTGTGCATTTCTATGAGTTGGCCCACCATTTCTAAGTGGCTGAATTCTTCGATAGCAATATCTTGAAGCATATCCTTAATCCCTGGATTTTCACAGTGGAATGACTGCACCCAGTATTGCAAAGCTGCTGTGAGCTCTCCGGTTGCTCCGCCAAACTGTTCTAGCAGCAATTGGGCAAAACGGGGGTTGGCTTCGTCTACTGTGACTGCAGCCATTAATTCTTTTTTATGAAAAAACATGGATCGGTACCTCTTTTTAGTTCGGTTGTTAAAGTCTGAAGGATTGCAGACTTTATCTGTGTTCGCCTTCAGCATCCATTGTGCGACAATCGATCGCACCGAGCCTCGGTCGATGGATACATCTAGCTCGACAAATTTCTCTGCTTTCAGGTAGAGTTTAAATATGAAATTTTACTTAGTGAGTCGGTAGACCAAATTACAATTTACAAGCTGCATTATTGTCGCACTCGGTTAATTTTGCTGACAGGGCATCGAGATGCCGCAACCACTGAACGCCACCAACCCAAGTGCGAGAGGGGAGGTGTCCGATTGGTGCTTGCTGACTAAATTTAATCTGCCCTAAAGTAGTAGCAGAATTGTAGGTTTGCCAGTTGACCCGATCGCAAAATCTGATATAGTCTCCCTTAACGCTTTCGTAAATTTGTTTTTGGACGCTGAAGCCAAACCGACCTTGACTGTAGTGCAACCAAAGGCGATCGACTGTTTGCAAATCTTCGCAGGGGATCTGGTAAATTTGGCTAATTTCTAGCTGAGTTCCCGGTTGCTGGGAAAGAGATTGACACATCAAGCCCCAAGTTTCGCGATCGGCTTCTTTCCAATTTTTGTTTGACAAAAAATCTCGCAGTTTGGTATAATTAATTCCCCGGGCAGAAATCAGGGTATGATCTAGATTTGAAATAACAGAGAAGGGAAAATTTTCTGCGGAATTGGCTACGGCATTTGTGGGTAAAATCGGAGAATCAGGAGTTGGTAGCGCGTTGAGATCAGAAGAGTTGTCGCTATGATTAAGAGCAGGAGCGATCGGCTTTTTGGGCGAAAGCAAATGTTGATGGCGAATATCTAAAGCTGCTTTGATATCATCCAAAACTTCCGTAGCAAAACTGTACCGCTGAGTGAGACGAGTTTGTAGCAATTTATCTAAAATTTCACCTAACTCGTCGCTAATACTCGTGGCTTTGGGGAGAAACTCGCGCCACCACCAGCGCTCGTTGTTGCAGTCGTACATATCCAAGGGAGGAACTTGCGTCATCAGGCGAACGCAAGTAACCCCTAAACTGTAAAGGTCGCTAGCAGGAAATACTTTGCCGCGCATTTGTTCGGGAGCTACATAATCTTGACTGCCGATGAGCGTTGCTGAACGGAGTATCGCTGAATCAGTCAGCAGTTTAGCAATGCCGAAATCGATCAATACGAGTTTGTTGTCCGACTGTCTGCGGATAATATTTTCGGGTTTGATGTCGCGGTGAATGACGCGCTTGTCGTGGATAAATTGCAGCACGGGCAATAAGTCTTGCAGCACTTGCCAAATTTGATTTTCATCGTAGACACTCTTGTCTAATTCTTGTTTAAGAGTCTGCCCCTCTATAAACTCTTGAACTAAATAAATATGACCTTCTTGTTCAAAGCAGGCTAATAATGTGGGGATTTGCGGGTGTTGTCCGAGTTCGTCTAAACGGACGCCTTCTTGCCGAAATAATTCAACTGCTTTGTTGAAAATTTCGGGGTCGCGGTCGTAAAAATAAAATTGCTTGACTGCACAGCGGGGTAGAGATGGGATGTCTTCATCAATTGCTAGGAAAGTTTTACCAAATCCGCCTCTACCTAAAAGTTCAATCGGGCGATATCGCTGTCTCAGCAAGAGGTTAAAGCCGCAGTTTAAGCAAAATTTGGCGGTGTGGGAGTTTTGAGGATTTTGACATTCTGGGTTGATACAGTAGCTCATATCGATTTTAGATTTTAGATTTTAGATTTTGGATTGCGGAGAAGAGTTTTTTTTAAACGAACCGCGAAGACGCGAAGCGACGCGAAGGAATAGGGAAAAGAGAAGAGAGAGAAAAGGGATGGTTGATAACTCATGCGGTGTGGGATAAGCTGTCCCGCTTCTGGCGTTGTATTGTTCGGGCGGGCGGGACACCCCACAAGCATTTCATCTGAGATATTGCACCATTCTCAATCAGGCTTTTAGGGGTGGGCTAGAAGATCCCACCCTAAAAGAAATTCATTCTTTGTGGAACAGGCATCTTGCCTGTTCTTAAAAATGGTGTCAGAGGTGAGTTTTATCAAACTGGACTGTAGATGCGCCTGGGCTGATAAGGCTATTTTAATGCGCTGGATCGAATCGGGACGCGGCCAGAGCTGCCGAACCCACGCCCCATGACCGAAAGCATCCAGGATACAAGCCCCCGGGTTCATCCGTGGAGACATAAAAAACCTGTATCCGATAAAGGAGCCCCCGAATTTATCCGTGGGGTCAATTCTAAAATCTAAAATCTAAAATCTAAAATCTAAAATCTAAAATCTAAAATCGATTGAGTGCTGGGGGCGAGATAATTGCCGATCGCCCTGTGCGATCATCGCACAGACCGAAAATTGTGCTAAACTCTTACTGTGCCTGGAATTTAATGCACAATCGATCTGTCCGGTTCAGGGACGCTCAAAAATATTTCAAAATATTTTTGCCTTACCCCTAGACTTGTGCTGAGATCTGGTGCTATAGTTAAAACTGATACGGCGAGCGTAGCCAAGTGGTTAAGGCAGTGGTTTGTGGTACCACCATTCGTGGGTTCAAGTCCCATCGTTCGCCCTTTTGATTCTCAACTGTTTAATACGATCGCCCGTTGCCTGTACGGTAATTTGCGATGCTCTTAGGGTGTGCAGTGCACACCTTAATTTTTTTTGGGATGTCGCGGTTCTGTCGGCACAAGTTCCGATGTGCTAATCTTAAATCCAATCTAAAATCTAAAATCTAAAATCAAAATATGCCATCTTTAGTAACAGAAGATTGGGGATATAAATTTAGTGGCGAGCGCACAATTAATAAGTTTATTCGGGATATAGAAGGAGAAGCGGCTTTAGCGAAATATTGCGATTGGGAATGCAAAGAGCGTGCGGAAATTCTGATGTCGGAGATAGCTGGCAAATCCCACAATCTTTTCTACGTGCGTCGCCAAAAGATAAATGAGAGATTTTCGGAAGAAGAAATCTGGGAATTGCTGCTTGCTACGGATGGAGATGATTTTGAATTACCCGAATTGTTGCAAAAAGCAGATCGCACTTTGCGGTTGTTAACAACTGTACGCTGTGAAGACGGAATCGGCGGTTTAAAACTGCTGGATGCGGGTTTAGTGGCGGTTCCCAGAGGGAGGAAAGATGGGTATTCTTTGCCGGTTCAGTTGCGACTTTTGGCTAACAGTAGATCGCCAATTCCTGCAAAGTCGATCGCCCGCGTCCAACAAATGCCATTTTGGGACGACAGGCACATACCAACTACCGAACAACTAAAAGTTTGGCACACTTTTTTAAATGTGGAAAAACGCATTGCCGAAGCGCGTCAATTTTGCGTACCTTTCCGAGGACACAATTACGGTTCTGGCTTCAAAATCGTCACTTTTGAAATTGAGCGTAATTCCGCAACTCTTGATGGCTACGAGGAAAATCCCTTAGAATTGGGCGACTTTCGCGAAAGGCTAAAAAAGGCGCGAAATGAAGAAATTATTCTGTTTGATTCGCCGCCCGGAAGCAGAAGCAGCCGAGATGGAGAGACATTGGGTAGCATCGCTGAAATTGACTTTGAACATGGTAAATTACGCATTAAGTTAGATGTTGATTTAGGTGATCGCATGGCGGGCGGCAGATATCAAATGCCCAAACAAGGATTCTTGTATTTTGAGGCTGCGGGCGATATCAGTCAGATCGAACGCAAGAAAAAAGCTTTAAAAATGCTGACAGATGGTCGCGCTCAAAATCCCTATTTGAGTGAGTTTTTATTCGACTCTTCTCAGGCGAGAATGCCCGAAAAAATGATTAAATTGGATCGGGAAAACTTATTAAATCGCAATGCTAATGAGGATCAACTTGCTGCCGTAGAAACGGTGCTTTCGGCGCGGGATTTAATTTTGATTCAAGGGCCGCCGGGAACGGGCAAAACGACTGTGATTGCGGAGATTTGCTATCAAATTGCCCGTCAGGGTGGCAAAACGCTAATTGCTTCGCAAGCAAATTTGGCTGTAGACAATGCTTTGAGTCGGTTAGTTCACAATCCGGCGATTCGGGCTTTGCGGAAGGGAAAAGCTCATAAGGTGCAGGAAGAAGGGCAGCCGTTTTTGGAGGAAAATGCGATCGGCACTTGGCTACAAAATACGGCTACTGACTGCGAAGAAAAGCTCTCGCAGCGCCTGACCAATGTCAAATCTTTGCGGCAGTTGGTGGCAGAATCAGAGCGATTTACCGCCTACTGTGCCGCCGAAAGAGATTTTTTTAATGAACTAAAACACCTGCACGACAGCAAAGCAAATATTGAGGAAAAGTGCAACCAACAAGCAGCCGATTATGAACGGAATTTAACCAAAAAAAGCGAGATTGAATGTGTGGTTTCGGGGCTAGAGAATCTACTGGATGCGCCGCAAGTTAACTGGGAATCTCCAGAAGTTGCCGAGTTTATGCCGAGGTTAAAACCCTATTCAGAAGGCAATGTTTTAATAGAAAACTTTATGGCAAATGTTCGGATTGCCACTAGCAATGCTATTCAAATAGGTTTCGATCGCCCTGCTTGCGGCGCGTTTGGGATTGCGGTTTGGCTGCAGGAAACTGTAGCAGCGCAAATATCGGAATTTAAGACGGCATTCGATCGCGCTGATGATGTTTGTCACGCTATGTCGGCGGTTGCAGAGTCGTTGCGGGTGTCGCGGCAGATGTCGGAGGCTGTGAATCAACTCGAATTGGGCGATCGGCAAAATCAGACACACCGCCACAATCTCGAACAGAAAATCAAGAATTTGGAACTGCGAAAAGCGGAAATTGCAGCAGTTGTTGTCGCCGTTGCACAGTGGATTGAGACAGCAGATACGGGACTTTATGAAGTCGTAAAAAATTGCTGGGAAACGGGCGCAATGCTCACGGATGATATGGTAGAATTGCCCGCAGGATTGTTGAAAATTGCCCGATCGCTCAAATTGCCGATCGTGCCGCCCAAATGCAAAATCAATTTGCCCGATTTGGATCGGTTGCAAAAGGCGGTAGCCCACGAAGAAAGCGCAGGTTTTAAGGATATACAAGGGCAACAGTTCCGGTTTAGCGAGTTTTTGCACCTAAATTTGAGTCAAACGCCGATCGTGCTCTCTGCGGGCGATCGTACACAGTGGCAACAACTCGCCAAAGACTTCGCCAGCTACTCCCAAGTCAGCCAAAGTCAGCGCAAATTTATCATCGAAAAAGCTCGCACTTTCTTAGCTAGCATTCAACAATTTTACAGTGAATCATTGCAGCCAAATCATATCCAGGCTACCTTCGATCGCCTAGTCAAAGAATTGCTGCACAGTATCCTCGCCAATGCCCGTCAGTGCGTGGTTCCCCTGAAAACCGAAACCGAACAGCAGCTTATCAAACAGCAACAGTTATTAGATAAAATCGGTCAAACCTTGAGCCAGCAGGAAATAGCCGCCGCTAAACTTCAGGTAGAAACAGCGCAGCAAGAGGCTAACTTAAAAATTAGCGAAGTTACTAATTTGTTGCAAGCAATTGTCCAGCAGCCCCATGTACCTGAAAAATTGCGGATTTTATCCGAACAATATCTCGCCCAAAAATCGAATATTTGGGAGCAGCCGCAGCAGTTTGTCAAGCAAGTTGAGGCTTGGAAAGCAAGCGCGCTTCAGCTTGAAAAATCCATTGCTGAGTTAGATCCTTTTGGGGTTTTGGAAACCATCAAAAACACCCTTGACGAGCATTTCTCCCCGCTACAAATTGCGGCTGCAACTTCGCAGCAGCAACTCGCTCAACTTCAAGCAGAGTTAAGCGAAATTAACGCTCAACTCCAACAGCAGCAACCAACACCAGCATTACTTCTTGAGAGAAATTGGTGGGAGTCAGTATGGCAAACTATCCCCAGTCAATACCAGCCCGAAGTTCCGAATACAGGATTATTTAGTGTAGCTTTTCTGAACAAAATTAACCGTTTATTCAAAACCTGGCAGCGGAAATTAGAGCAAGAAGAAACCGCCCTAAATCGTTCTCAAAACTTTGTAACTGATTGGATTCAAAAACTCCGCAATCCATCAGAAAAAGACCGCAACGATTTAAAGCAAATTTATATTGACAATGCCAACGTAATCGGCATTACTTGCGTGCAAGCTGCCAGTTTCGATTTTACTAAAAACTTTCCCAGCTTTGATGCAGTCATCATTGACGAAGTTAGCAAATGCACTCCCCCAGAGTTATTAATTCCCGCTTTGAAAGGCAGAAAGTTAGTATTAGTGGGCGATCACCGACAATTGCCGCCGATGTTTAATCAAAGTACGATCGACGATATTGCCGAAGACATCGGCTGTACCGGAGACGAACTTAGCTTTATCAAAGAATCTTTGTTTAAAGTATTGTTTGAAACTGCCAGCGACAGCATCAAAAAAATGCTGACAACTCAATACCGAATGCACCCGCAAATCATGGGCGCAATCAATCAGTTTTACCAGCAAAAACTCAACTGTGGCATTCAGGAAGCTGACACCAAGCGCGCCCACAACCTCGCAGGTAGAATCATTCAAGAAAATAATCACATTCTGTGGGTGAAAATGCCCATGGGACAAGGGTTTGAAGAGGAAAAACAGGGTACTTCGCGGTTGAACGTCAAGGAGATTGATGCGATCGAGCGTTTGTGCGAACAAATGGACACAGCTTGGCGGCCCAAAGTTGCCGAGGGTGAACCGCCAAAAGAAATCGGAATCATCACTTTTTATGCTGCTCAATTAAATGCAATTAAAGACAGAATCGAAGGCGATAGATTCCCTGCTTTGAGTATCCGCACTGGTACGGTTGACATATTTCAAGGCATGGAAAGACCTGTAATTATTGTCAGCACTGTGTGTAATAATGTTAGGGGCGATATTGGATTTGCTAAGGAACCAGAACGGGTGAATGTGGCATTTTCCCGGGCTCAAGAATTGCTAGTAGTTGTCGGCTGCCACGATTTATTTACCCAACAAACAGGTACAGTGGGGAAAATGTATCAGGAAGTTTCAAAAACGGTGCGTCACTGCGGAGGTTTCGTAGATGTCTCTAGCGTCCTCAACTAAACCAATTGACTCGAATTTAAGTTCGCTAGCCGAACAGATTGAGCAACAAAATCCGGGTTTGTCGGTGTTGGCGGCGCGTCAATTCCGCTTTGCAATCCGCCAAACTCCGCTGGAGGTGGCGATTAGCGAACCGCGCGAGTTTAACGTGTTGGAAGAGTTCATTTTGCGGGCGGGCGTTGAGTTTGAACCTGCGCCAACTTTGAAGGAATTGGCGGATTTGCTGGGTTTGGATGAGATTTTTGTGAAGACTACGGCGGCGACTCTGGTTAGTTTGGAAAGCTTGGAGGTGGCTGAAAATGGGCAAATTGCGATCGCCCCGCAAGGTAGAGATTTTTTTGCTAAAGGTGCGGTTAGTCGATCGCAAATTCAATCAATTTATGCCATTTCCGATCCGCTGAATCAAACTCTTACCTTTAAATTTGATCCTTTAGCGACAGAATCGGTCAACTTGCCAGATTTAGCAGATTTAATATCCCTAGAACATAAAATTACAGACCTTGCGGATTTAAGTATAGCAGAAATCCAGCCGTTAATTCAAGCTTCCGGCTTAGGAATTCACGTCCCAGAAAACGGCAAAATTGTCTCTGCTTGCGATGTCGTCGGCGACGATTTAGATATTTGGCAAACAGTCTCGATTTTTGTGTTGATAGATGCGATCGAAAATAAAACTACTATTCAAGTCCGACAGGGAAAGCAAATATTAGAAACAGCTTCAAACTTGCTAAACGAACTCGAATCGCAGCAAAAACTTTCCTTAAACGACTTGTGTAAAGTAACCCCAGACACCGCACAGCAAGAATCAGAGACAATCCCCGTCCAGAAAACTCCTAAAAAGCCATCTAAGAAGAAACCCAAGTAAACGATATGATGAGAGCTAAAGTCCTGATTACGAAGTGGTTTGTCGTAAAGACTACAGTCCTGATTAACTGATATCTTGCACCAGGCTCAATTACTTTTTTAGGAACGGGCAAGATGCCCGTTCCACAATAAAATCAAATTTTGTGGAACGGGCATCTTGCCCGTTCTTGACAAGAGTACAACATATAACTATTAACCCACAAATGAGGTGATTGTATAAGGGACAGACTAGATCAATATCGTCAATACCTTCAGACATTAATGAGCCGTTATTCTAAAAAAGTTTTAGACGGCTCTTTAGCAACTAAATTTGGCTGCATTCCCGCCGAAAAACCGAATTCCGCCTCTCGACGGCGCACCCCCATCAATTCAGCGCGAGTGACGGGCTGCGTAGGTTTAAAAGTTCCATCTTGATAGCTGCTAACTATCTTGTTGTCCCGTGCAAATAGAAGTTTTCCGGCACTCCAGTGGGAAATAGGAACGTCGCTATAGGGAGGGATAGAAACATAGCTAGGAAATGTGATATTAGCACCTTGTATTCATTTCAAGGATTCCCAAACTAAAGATACCAATTGCTCTCTGGTAACAGCAAGTTGTGGTCGAAAGGTATTATCTTGAGAAAACCCGGCTACAAACCCCAGGTCCACAGCTTCTTTAATTTCGGAAGCGTAGATATCATCGGTAGCTATCTCCGAATTGTAGAAAAGGCAGTATTGCCTACGGTATTGGTATTTCCTGCGGTATTGGCTGCGGTATTGGTATTTCCTGCGGTATTGGCTGCGGTGATAGCTGCGGTATTGGCTGCGGTGTTGGCTGCGGTGTTGGTATTGGTATTGGTATTGGCTGCGGTATTGCTTCGGTATTGCCTCCGGTATTGCCAATTTCTCCCGGTGCGGATTGATTGGTAGTGAAATAAAAGTGGCCTAATGTGCGGCCTTGGTAAGCTCTTTTACTCAAGCGCCAAGCAGGATCGAGACTGATTTTCATGAAGTCGTTAACATCGCCGTTTGTGCGACCGATAACCACCGATTTACCTTGGTAATCTACCGGAGTTCCAATTAGTAAAACATTGCCATCAACAGTTTCCAAAGTTAGGGTGTATTTTAATGCTAAATCTGTGCCTGCCATGCGAATTGAAAAGCCGTTGCTGTCTGTTGCGCGGCCACAAATACCCGTGAAATCAAAACTAACTAATAAGGGATCGACTTTCACGGGATTAGAGCCACTTTCGCTCCAGCATTTTCGCGTGTCAGAGACTTGTTCTAGAACTAGCAATTGGTAGCCGCCGAAAGGGCGGGGTTGGGCGATGACAATTACTCGGTCTTGGTTAATGTCGGTTTCGTCAAAAGTAAATGCTTTAGCCGAACCGATCGCCCCAAGTGTTAAAATTGCTGAACCTGCCAGTGCGGCCACTGTTCGTACAAGTGAATGTTTCATGATTTTTCCCTATTGGCTCCTTATGGTGATGAGACTTATCTAGAATATAAAAAAGTCGCCCTCTTCAGACAACAAGATAGAATTTTACCATCTCTTGTTCCGGTGATACCAAGTGCGATCGATCGCCGATCGTCACATTGGTTCGTAGTGAAAACTCAACTCCGAGCGAATTTTATGAGGACTTGAGTCCTCCCTACAAAGTTATAAGCGTTATTTTACCGAGGAACTTGATAAGCTGTTCGACCTCTAAATTGTATTTTCCGGGCGGGCGCGACGCCCAATCCACAAGAATTTGATGGGACTTGAGAGTAAAAGTTAGATGAGACTGGGCTGATTACTTGCGGGAAATGATCGCACTCTTCACAAAAAAATGGTGCGTTACACTCTTGTTAACGCACCCTAAAACAAACATTCAAAAACTGTCTTTGCCCTCTAGCGGAACATACTGCTAACAGAACTATCTTCGTGAATCCGCCAAATAGTTTCTCCGAGCAAATTGGCTACCGAAAGCACCGTCAACTGCTGAAAACGGTTCTCTTCAGGCACAGGAATTGTATTCGTAACAATTACCTCTTCCAAAACCCCGCTAGACAAACGCTCGATCGCCGGAGGCGAAAACACCGCATGAGTAGCACAAGCATAAACCTGCCTCGCACCCTCGCGGCGCAACAATCTCGCACCTTCAGAAATCGTGCCGGCAGTATCGATCATGTCGTCCACCAACACAGCAGTTTTGCCCCTGACATCACCGATAAGATTCATCACTTCTGCCACGTTGTGAGCTTGGCGGCGCTTGTCAATAATTGCCAGGGGAGCATCACCAAGCTTTTTGGCAAAAGCTCTCGCCCTAGCGACTCCGCCAACATCCGGCGAAACCACAACAATATCCGTCAATTGCTTGCTCGCCAGATAATCTAAAAGCACCGGCGAACCGTAAACGTGATCGAAAGGAATGTCAAAATAACCTTGAATCTGAGCCGAGTGCAAATCCATCGCCAAAATGCGACCGGCCCCAGCTTCCGTAATCAAATTAGCCACTAATTTTGCAGTAATCGACTCTCTTCCGGCCGTTTTGCGGTCAGCCCTAGCATATCCGTAATAGGGGATGACGGCAGTAATTTGTCTGGCCGAAGCGCGGCGACAAGCATCGATCATAATTAACAATTCCATGAGGCGATCGTTTACCGGACAGCAAGTTGGCTGAATCAAGTAAACATCGCAACCCCGAATCGATTCTTGAATTTGAACGTAGAGTTCCCCATCAGCAAACCGCTTGCGAACCATCGGCCCCAAATCAATCCCCAGATAGCGAGCCACCTCTTGGGCGAGGGGAATATTAGCAGAACCGGAGAACAGCCGCAGACGGTCATGAGCGGAAACCGGCGGCTCGGGAAGCGGAAGCGGTAAAGTAGCAGAACGGATCACAGCAGGCCTCTTGCAGGACGTTTATTCCATCGCTATCTTACCATCTGAAACTAGAAATATTCAGCCAATTTTTTAATAGATTTAACTTTCGGGGCGGCCACAAGTGTGAAGTTAGGCGAATTGAATAGGACTTGCAGAAATATGTCCAACAAATCCGGTTTCTACCCCACATTCGGTATCCTTAACGGTCAGAATCGGTTTTTACTTATTTTTATCCAGCAATAAAACTATGAATTATACTTGAATACCGTACATTAACGGATATAAAACTTTTTAAAGGCATAATTTATTACTGTAAAGATAGAGTTTTCTGCGTAATTATGCTGTATGACACGCCAGGGTGTGGAATGTGGGTTGTAGCGAACTCTGTACTGGCAGAAGTACGATCGCACTTGTACCCCTGCGTCTAAAAATTCTGGCGTGAGTCAATTTGGGGCTGAGGCTGGAAGTCTAGCCACCCAAAATTCAGTCGAAAGCCGAAGGCATCCGGGTTCAATGCGATAAAAAAGCCACCAACAGGCAATAAACTGGAAAAATACTGTAAAAAAAGTTAAGAATCGGAGCATACTCCAGATTTTTGATATCGGGCAAAGCAAGGTAGAAATCGATGAGCTTAAGAGAACGCATTGACGAAGAAATCAAAGCAGCCATGAAGTCCAAGGACAAAGTTCGCTTGGAAACAGTTCGCGGCATCAAGAAATTTATTCTCGAAAAAGAAGTCAGCCTTCGTCCCTCTGGCCAAGAGACGCTGACAGAAGCTCAAGAAATGGAAATTTTGATGCAAATAGCCAAACAGCGCCGGGATTCGATCGAACAATACCGCAAAGGTGGCCGCGAAGATTTAGTGGCACAAGAGGAGGCGGAGTTAGCAATTGTTGAAGAGTATTTGCCACCCCAGATGTCAGACGAAGAGGTGAGTCAAGTCGTTGACGAAGTGATTGCCTCGGTTGGCGCTACTTCTGCAAAAGATATGGGCAAGGTGATGGGCAAGGCAATGCAGCAGCTTAAGGGCAAAGCAGACGGTAACAGAATTCAAGACATGGTGAAAGCAAAGCTTAACAGTTGACAGTTGACAGTTGACAGTTGGCAGTTGACAGTTGCCAGTAGTCAGTTGCCAGTAGTCAGTTGACAGTTGGCAGTTGACAGTTGACAGTTGGCAGTTGACAGTTGGCAGTTGACAGTAGACATCTCGCATAAATCATCTCAAGCTTTATAGAGATGTATGGGTTAGGCCGGGGGGCGACAATTTATTAGGGCTAAGACCAAAGAACCCGGTTTCTACGAAAAATCGTGCATTTCTTCTTTGAGATATTGACGCAGAAACCGGGTTTTTGATCGGATATGCAGGTGGCAACCTCTGTGTTTTCGTGAAAAAACCCGGTTTCTGACCATCCTGGCGTCCAAGAATGTCAAAAAAATGTAAAATACTAACTTTGGTCGGGACTGGGGACTACAGAGAGTGAAGTATGCTCAAGAGCATTAAAGACCTAGCATTACTAAGTCTGTGAGCGATCGTCTATTTTTTAACAGTTTCAGCTTAAACTTATGCAGCCACCTATTGCTATTGGAACTCTCCTACAAAACCGCTACCGCTTGGTGAATATTTTAGGTCAAGGAGGATTTGGCCGGACTTATTTAGTAGAAGATTTGGGACGGTTTCAAGAACGCTGCGCCCTGAAGGAATTGATTCCGGTGCAAAGCGGGCCTTACGTTTTGGAAAAATCGAAGGAATTGTTTCAAAGAGAGGCGGCAATACTTTACCAAATTGGGCACCCACAAATTCCCCAGTTTCGGGCAATATTTGAAGAGAACCAGCGTTTGTTTTTAGTGCAGGATTACGTGGAAGGGATGACTTACCGCGAACTAATGCTCGATCGAACTTCAAATGGTCGCAGCTTCACCGAAGCCGAAGTCTTGGTATTCATCCGGCAAATGCTGCCGGTACTGGCTCACATCCACGCCCGCGGCATCATCCACCGCGACATCTCCCCAGAAAATATCATCCGGCGGGAAAACGACCAGTTGCCGGTGCTGATTGACTTTGGAGTGGTGAAGGAACTCGCCACCAAAGTCCAGTCTCCCGAAGGAACAGCCCACGCGACAACAGTCGGTAAAATCGGCTACGCGCCGATGGAACAGTTGCAAAGCGGGCGGGCAACAGCCAGCAGCGACCTCTACGCTTTAGCTGTAACGGCGATCGTCCTGCTGACAGGCAAAGAACCGCAGGAATTGCTCGATCAAACAACGCTGCAGTGGAATTGGCAGCAACAAGCGCAGGTGAGCACAGGTTTGGCTTTGGTTCTCAATCGGATGTTGAGTCGGTCTCCGGGCGATCGATATCAATCTGTCAGCGAAGTCGCCCAAGCACTCGACGCCCAAACTAATCCTAAACCTAGCCAGCCAACTGTACCGCCCGCGCAGCCAGCAGTGGTGCCGCCAAATCCTTCGCTAATAGCAACGGTGGCCGTGGGCAGACCGCCCGAGCCCGCCGCCCAGAGTTCCCACCCCCAAAAAAACCAACCAGACCCGTTAATTGAGCCTGCTGCCGACACTTTTTGGGACAATCCCATTGCTGCGATCGGACTGCTGGCGGGCTTAGTAATCTTGACGGGCTTCGGTTCATGGGCTTTAGTCGGCTCATTTCTCAACAATTCGCGCCCCAAACCCACTCCGACAGGGCCAGCACTGACAAGTCCAACGCCGACACTAACTCCGATACCAAACCCGCTACCTTTGCCAACCCCAACCCCACAACCTTTACCAACCCCAACCCCGCAACCTTTGCCGGAACCAAGCCCAGAACCTTTGCCGGAACCAACCCTAGAACCTTTGCCGGAACCCAGCCCAGAACCTTTGCCGGAACCGAACCCAGAACCTTTGCCGGAACCCAGCCCAGAACCTTTGCCGGAACCCAGCCCAGAACCAAGCCCAGCGCCAACTCCGACACCAAAACCGACGCCAGCGCCGGCTCCAGCGCCCAAACCGGCGCCCAAACCGGCGCCCGCACCAACACCCGCACCCAAACCAACTCCCGCGCCGTCCCCAACACCCGCACCAACACCCGCACCAACACCCGCACCGTCGCCGGAACCTGCCCCAACACCCGCACCGTCGCCGGAACCTGCTCCAACTCCCGCACCAACACCGGAACCTGCTCCAACACCCGCACCGTCGCCGCAACCGGAACCGGAACCCGCGCCGTCACCGGAACCAGCACCAACACCCGCACCATCGCCCGAACTCTAAACTTCTGGCAAAATTCCCCTAGACTGAGGTTGATGCCAATTAATTGTTAGCTATTTGCCAATGAACTCGCTGCTAATTGCTGGAACTGATACCGACGCGGGCAAAACTGTTTTGACCAGCGCTCTGGCTGCTTATTGGCAAATGTATTTTCCCGATCGCAGTTTGGGAATTATGAAACTCATGCAAACGGGAACGGGCGATCGCGAACTCTACACCCGTTTGTTTCCCCTCGACCAATCCCCCGAAGAACTCAATCCGCTGCACTTTGATGCGCCTTTAGCACCACCGATTGCTGCGGAACGGGAGGGGAGACGTATTGAACTCGAAAAGGTCTGGACGGCTTGGCAAAGCCTCTCGGAGCGCAAGGATTTTGTGTTGGTGGAAGCTTTGGGAGGGCTGGGCTCGCCTGTAACGTGGGAACTGACTGTAGCCGATATTGCCAGGGATTGGCGGCTGAGGGGGGTTTTGGTAGTACCTGTGAAGTTGGGGGCGATCGGGCAAGCTGTGGCGAATGTTGCTCTCGCCAGACACACTGGTTTTAAGCTGAGAGGAATTGTGCTTAATTGCGTTAAAGCTTATTCTGAACAAGAAATTGCCGATTTAGCGCCCGTTGATTTGATCCAGTCGCTGACTCAAATACCTGTGTTGGGTATTTTGCCGCATTTAGATGACCCAACTGACCTTGCTAAATTAGCTAAAATTGCTTCAGATTTAGATTTAGAACGGTTACTGCCAGGGGTTAATTTAGTTGCTCAGACTTCTAAATAACCCTATTCTCAACACCTCTCTTTCTCATTCCTCTCTTCCTCTGCGTACTCTGCGTCCTCTGCGGTTCATTTAAAAAAAATCTCCTGCACAACTCAGATAAGAATGAAGAAGATTTTCTTTTAACCGCAGAGAGCGCAGAGAGCGCAGAGAAAGAGAAGAGAGAGTTTCACAAATTATTCGGGTTTGCTATAATTAGTGATTACCATTTATTAAGTGATTAAATCTAAAACCTCATCAAAAAAAAAGGAGAATAAAACATGGTTTCTACTGTACCAAATTTAACCTCTGTCGATTTATCTCAATTGCGGCTGGAAATTAGAAATTTGCAGCCTCAGCTAGTCGAATGGCGTCGCCTTTTGCATCAAAAACCGGAGTTGAGTTTTGATGAAAATTTAACGGCGCAGTTTATCTCACAAAAGTTGCAGGAATGGGGAATAGATCATGAAACTAATATTGCTAAAACTGGTATTGTCGCCACTATAGACAGCGGCAAACCGGGGCAGGTTTTGGCAATTCGGGCGGATATGGATGCTTTGCCTATTCAAGAAGAAAATGAGGTGGATTATCGATCGCAGCATGATGGAATTATGCACGCTTGCGGTCACGATGGCCACACTGCGATCGCCCTTGGTACTGTTTGTTATCTAGCCAAGCACAAACACAGCTTTTCGGGTAAAGTAAAATTTATATTTCAGCCCGCCGAAGAAGGCCCAGGAGGCGCAAAACCGATGATTGAAGCGGGAGTTTTGAAGAATCCTGATGTTGATGCGATCGTCGGCTTGCATTTGTGGAACAATCTACCTTTGGGCACTGTAGGCGTTCGCAGCGGCGCGCTGATGGCGGCTGTCGAAGTTTTTGACTGCACGATTTTTGGCAAAGGCGGGCACGGCGCAATGCCACATCAGACTGTGGACTCGATCGTAGTTACAGCCCAAATTGTCAGCGCTTTGCAGGCAATTGTCGCGCGGAACATTGACCCGATCGACTCAGCGGTAGTAACTGTCGGCAAATTCCACGCAGGCCACACCCACAACGTCATTGCCGACACCGCTCAAATCGGTGGCACGGTGCGCTATTTCAATCCAGTATATCAAGGTTATTTTGCAAACCGAATCGAGCAAGTAATTGCCGGAATTTGTCAAAGTCACGGGGCAAATTACCAATTAGATTATTGTGCGCTTTATCCGCCAGTTATTAATGATTCGAGAATAGCTGAATTGGTTCGCGGCGTTGCAGAATCAGTTGTCGAAACTCCTGCAGGAATCGTGCCGGAATGTCAAACAATGGGCGGCGAGGATATGTCATTCTTTTTGCAAGAAGTTCCCGGTTGCTATTTCTTTTTAGGTTCAGCAAATCCAGAAAAAAACTTGGCTTACCCGCACCATCACCCACGCTTTGATTTTGATGAAACTGCGCTGGGGATGGGTGTAGAAATGTTTGTGCGGTGTGTGGAAAAGTTTTGTGTCATGTAAATCAGGCTTTTAGGGGCGGGCTAGCAGCCCACCCTACAAGAAAATTTAGTTTTTCTAGAACAAGCAAATTCATATCTTGTGGAACAGGCATCTTGCCTGTTCATGAGAATGGTACAACATCTCAGATATTACCGAGTTTGGAAGATATTCTGCACCATTTTCTTATCTACACTCGCCGCCGCCTTATCCAATTCGGCAATCTCCCCGGAGTTTAACTCCCAGCCCAAAGCACCAATATTATCCCTCGCCTGTGCCGCAGATTTCGCCCCCGGAATCGGAATAGTTTCTTTGCAGATGCACCAGTTAATTGCTATCTGGGAAACAGTCTTGTTTCTGAATGTCGCTATTTCTCGCAAACACTCCAAAAGCGATCGCATTCCCGGAAGTAGCTGCTTGCACGCCAAACCTCGGATACCTTTAGGAAGAGAGCCGTTTTCGGAATATTTACCCGTCAGCAACCCCAAGGCTAGAGGACTGTAAGCAATCAATTTTATTCCCAATTCATCGCAAACATCTTTCAATCCGAGTTCTGTCACCGGATAGGTGGAAAGTAGCGAATATTGCACTTGTAAAGTAACAATAGGAATTTGGAGATCGCTAAATTTCCGATGCACCCATTTCAGCCGTTTCGGCCCGTAATTAGACAAGCCCACTCCCTTGACCAATCCTTGCTCATAAAGGTCAGCCAAACCATCTAAAAGAGCACCCTCTTGCCAAGGAGCGTAATTGGCTGTAGACCAGTGCATTTGCACCAAATCTACATTTTTTCCGAGGCGCGCCGCAGAGGCTTTGCCAGCCGATATCATTGATTGTCGCGTCAGTCTCCAAGGATAAGCAGCCAGTTTTGTCGCAATACAAATACTGTCTTTGTTTGCACCTTGATATTGTTGAGAAAATTCCCCCAAAAGCTGCTCGCTGCGTCCGTTTAATTTCCCTGTTCCGTAAGAGTCGCCGGTATCGAATAAAGTGACGCCGTTACTAACACAAAGATTGAAAACGGCTTGCAATTCCTCGTCCATACTTTCATTGTAGCCCCAGAGGAATCTGTTGCCCCATGCCCAAGTGCCGCAGCCCATTTTTGGCAGTAAAAGTTTTTGGTTAGTTGGCATTTTTATTGATGGTAGTTGTTGGTAATATGGATATTTTATAGGAACATAACTCGGTATCGCCTAGCCCCCAGTAGAGCTGTTTCATTCTGCCACAGGCCGCCAGGGACTCAAGTCCCTGTCTAATAGCATAAGTCGGTTAAAACCGACTCAAATAGTAATTTCAATTTTGAAAATTAGAGTTACACATATATTCAGCGCTAACTCTATACAAAAACAGCTTTGATAGAATTGCTACAGTCGTCTAAAGACGACTTCAGCTATGAGACAGGGGTTTAAACCCCTGTCGGACCATTGGTGACAAGTTAAGACTGTAAGTCTTTTGTCAAGAGGCTTTTAGAGAATTGTTGAAAAAAAACTGGTCAG
>NZ_JAUBPI010000005.1:0-117596 GCF_036700645.1 Microcoleus sp. S36b_A4
AGCGGCGATGAATGATGACTATATGATGCAGATTCTCAAGTGCTTGTGTCAAGCCTGATTGAGATGCTCTTACCCTGGTAAAAATGCACGCAGCTACTCCCAGTTGCGAGTCTGCGTTGGGGGAGGAAACTGATATTATTGGAGATTTGATATTTGAGATTAAAGAAGTAGGAATAACGCATGATCTAAGGGTTTAGATCACCGGCCTAAAGTTGGATTCTTTTTTTAAACTGGTATAACTTACGCTCTAAATTTATGAACGTACAAATACTTATGGATGTTACCAACCTCACAATAAACTTTCGACATACTGCCAGCCGTCGTCGCTAAAAGTAGCTCTCAACATATCTCTAATTTTGGCATCGATCGATAATATTCCCTCGCCCGACTCACCATTCTCCCCGATTTCGCAACTGTCTTCAGACATATTTTCTTGGATGTGGGCCAGAGTATCGGCGAAATTAGCCAGAAAATAATGTTCGTGCACCCACGCTGTTGGATCTGGTATTGCTGCACTCCCAAAAGCTCGATCGACTAAATCTTTTTTGGCAACATCGTCAGTCTGGTTTTTCATGTTGAGTTCGATTTAGGTAGAACTGGTAACTTAATCCATTTTAAGCTTAATTGTCCACAGGAACGCGATCCTGATCGACCACAGCAGTGACAAATTTGTGTAGTTTGTGCGATCGCGATCCTAATTTTTTGGTCGATCGCGTGTTATCATTTTACCTCCCACTCGGTGGTCAATAATGTTCACATCGAGCAGAATACACTTGGGAATCATTCCGTGAACTCCTTTTTGAGGATTGTTGACAGCCTGCGTAATCCGAAAATTTACCGCGAGGGAACACAAAACATAAGCATCTTCCTCTTGGAAACCCGCAAACTTTTGTAACCAATAAACCGTCTGTTTTACCGCCATCTCAAACGCTTCATCTAATGTTCTACCAAATCCCATAATCACAATATGAGTGGGCGTTTCTGCAAACGGAAATATCAGAAATAAATCCTTGCGTAAGATGATTTGAATAGTCCCATTCATCGAAGTTTCAATGGCAGTACCGTCAACTTCACCGTCTCCTTGTGCCGAATGTCCGTCGCCGATGGACAGTAAACCGCCCCGCATAAAAACAGGTAAAAATAACCGCGTTCCTGGTTGGAGTTCCTGATTGTCCATATTGCCGCCGTAGCGCGCTGGAGGAATAGAAGAACGGTTGATTTCTGCATTGGCAACGCCGATAATGCCAAAAAAAGGATGCAGGGGAATCCGAATGCCGCTACCTGTGGGAAATTCAGCAGTTTTTTGCTCTAAATCTAGCGAAATAAACCGCAATTTAGGTTCGGGGAAATACTCAGGCAAAGCTCCCCATCCGGCGCGAATTGCATTAAATCCTACTGGCAAACTTGGGTAAACATCCTCAATGTGAATTTCTAAAACGTCTCCCGGTTCGGCATTGTTAACATAAATGGGGCCTGTCAGCAAGTGGGGCCCCGGCCCAACTTTGCGGTTGGGAGGCAAATTCTGACAAATATCTAAAAATTCGGGGGTGAGAAATTCCGGCGGCGCCTTGTCAGCAACATAATATCCTGAATAGGTTTCGATATCGATGCGATCGCCCGAATCCACCCTTAAAGCAGGTTCGATATTCGGAGAGAAACCGCCCAAGTGTACGGTTTTGCAGTTAGCCTTGAGAAGGTGGCGAGTCATGGGATTTTAGATTTTAGATTTTAGATTTTAGATTGAAGTAAGGGTGTTAAGAATGTTATATCGCAAGTCTCAAGCCTTTTTGAGAAAGATTTTTTTTAATGAACCGCAGAGGGCGCAGAGGGCGCAGAGAAAGAGAATTCAGAGATATAGCCTTTCTCAGTAACATGAGCTGTTTTTGGGCATTGGGCATTGGGCATTGGGCATTGGAAGAGTACCTTACTTTCCTGAGAACCGCTATAAGAAGATTTCCCAAAAGGATAAAGGTTTCTTTTATCGGAGATATTTTACTAATTTCTTAACTTTTTGATAACGTTGGTAGTTTAAAATTTAAAGTTGGTGGCGCGGGTTTATATGTATTTGGGGGGAGTTCTGTTTGGCTGGTAAAACCCACCCCTACAACTAATGACTAATGACTTATGTTAACGCCTTTGCCTAATACAGTAGAAACTTCTCAAGGTTATTCTCGCAATCCCTGGTTTTTTGGTCTTTTGATTTTGATTGTCCTATTGCTGGGTTTTATCATGCAATCTTACCTTAACAAACCTCAGCTTTTAAGCGATCCGTTTTTGCAACTTCCAACAGTAAACTCGGTGCGAGTTGTCTGGTTTACCGAGTTTGTTGGTACTCGCAACACTGTTACTTACGGCGAAAATTTGAATCAAACTGTGACGGCAAATACTACCAAGCTAAGCCGCACTCGCGAAGACAAAGACTCGCGCATCTCCGATGAAATGAAACAAAGCATAATTGACAGTAATCCAATTGTCCGCGACATCTGGCGCCACGAAGCAGAAGTCCCCAATTTAAGGCCCGGTGTTCCCATTCCTTATCGAGTCACTAGCGAAAGGAAAGATGGCGCATCTGTCAGCAGCAAAGTTTTCACTCTTTCTTCAAAACCAGCAGCAGGAATGCCGCTCAAAATCCTCCTCACTTCCGACCATCAATTGATGCCGATGACAGCAGCAAATCTCCAGAAAGTAGGTGAAACAATTGGCAAAGTTGACGCGGTTTTCATGGCTGGGGATTTAATTAATATACCCGATCGCGCTTCCGAATGGTTTGACGACTACCGAGGCCGGGCATTCTTTCCCGCTATGCAAGGGCGCGCATTTTCCGAACTGGACAAAAACGGCATCAAAACCGTTTACAGCGGCGGCGAACTAATCCAACACGCGCCTTTATTTCCCGCCATTGGCAATCACGAAATCATGGGCAGGTTTTCAACTACCAGCGCCCTCAACGACCAATTTAATGATCCTTTTCCCCGCGTGGCTGCCGAAAAAATATACGCTCAACGTGCTGCATCTTTGAATCCTAATAATGACTCTTCAGTGCGTGAAATATGGCTAAAAAACAATAGTTTTAATAGCGATACCTATGACGAGATTTTCAATTTGCCGGGCGAAAAGAATTACTATGCTGTGACTTTTGGCGACGTGCGGTTAGTGACTTTATACGTTGCGAATATCTGGCGGACTCCGAATTTAGATCCGGGTGCGAGAGGCAGGTATCGGGAACGGGACGAAGATTTTAATAATCCCGAAAAATGGGGCTACGGACAGCATATTTTTGAGCCGATTGTCAAGGGCAGCCCTCAATATAATTGGCTGCAACAAGAGTTAAAAAGTGCGGAATTCCAGCAGGCAAAATATAAAATTGTGATGTTTCACTACCCGCCGCATTCTCTGGGTGACAATATTGTACCTGCTTATACTGATCCAGCGCAAATAGTCGATCGCGCTCTCGATGGCGAGATTAAAATGGTGCGTTACGAGTATCCGAAACAGCAAGATTATCTGATTCGGGATGTAGTGCCGCTACTAGAAACAGCGGGCGTGCAGTTGGTATTCTACGGACATTCCCACTTATGGAATCGGTTTGTAAGTTCCAGCGGAATGCACTTTTTGGAGACTTCTAATGTGGGCAACAGTTACGGTGCTTTTGTGGGGGAAAAGCGCCGATTTGTGCCGCCGGCATATCGGGAAGATTACAGCGCTATTGGAGACCCGAACGGATTGGAACCTGTAGTGCCGACTGTTGCGCCTTTGTTGGGAGAAGACGGGCGGCCGCTGCCGTATATTGATAGCAATGATATTACTGCGTTTACTATTTTTGATACGGGCGAGGGTACGGTTAGCAGCTACTATTTTGATACGCGGAAACCAGAGTCGGAAGTGGTGAAGTTTGATGAGTTTAAGTGCGAAAGGTAAGGGCACGGCATTGCCGTGTCCCTACAGATATCTGAGTCAACTGAGATGTTGCACTATTCTCAATTAGCTATTTAGGAACAGGCAAGATGCCCGTTCCACAATAACATTGAGTTTTGTGGAACAGGCCTCTTGCCTGTTCTTAAGAATGCTGCAAGATGTAATACCAAGTTGCATTGTGATGTAGAATCTAGTTGAGGGTGATAAATGTCAAATAATTTGGAAATTTCCGAAAATATTCGGCTGTTGACTCAACCGTCTTATAGCCCCAAATTAATGCCCGTTGAACATCTGTGGGAAGATTTACGAGAAAACTACTTTAATAACCGAATATTCAAGTCAATGTCTAAGGTAGTCGATGAACTTTGTCATGGACTTGTCAATCTAGCATCTAATCCGGAACGCTTGCGCTCAATGACTTATTTCCCACATTTTAGAATAAGCTCTTTGAAAGCAACTTAGTATCAGCTTATACAACAGACCTACAATGTTCGCTGGAAAAAAAGTCGAGCTAATCGCTCACTGAAAACGTGTTAATACTTTGTTCAAACGTGGGCTTGCGCTCTTCAAATTCCTCAGCACTGGTAGAGAATGCAACAATCCACATATTGCTCCCTTGCTTAATCGTGTAGATTATCTGTTTGGCAGTTACACCGGAAATTGTTGCTTCTATCACGATCTGACCTGCCTGATAGCGGTCAAGCGACACTTTCTTCTGCTCCACGACACGAAATTCGCTGGGTAATTGTTTAGGAATCAGATCCAAGTATGTATCTATTGTCACTGTAGGTCCAACTGACTCTATAGCAATAGCGACATTACTCAGAAAACCTGCTTTACTAACCTTCGAGTCAAAAGCCCAGATGACGAATGCGGATGGATTCTGTTTGAGTGACTGAGCTACCTGCTGATAGTAGGGCCCCAAAGATTCCAGCTTCTGAACCACCACGTCCAGATATTGGCTGAGATCTCCGCCGCTATAACTCTCCGGTAACTGCAATTGTACACCGCGTCCCTCAAATTTTTTCCAACCTGGGATGGTGGTGGTTTGTGTGCGGACAAAGGGACTTGATGTTTGTTGAGAGGTTTGTGGCTGCTTGCAGCCTATGACTAGGCTTGGTAGCAACAGACAGAGTACCAGCAAAAAGTTTTTCTTATTCATGGAATTACGGTTTATACGCCAACTTGGTATCACTCATGATTGTACGTCTGAACGCAACTTGGTATAAGATTAAACTGAGATGTTGCACCCTGTTTAATTACCTGTTTAGGAACGGGTTCTCCGGCCCGTTCCACAAGAAAATTGAGTTGTGTGGAACAGGCATCTTGCCTGTGCTTAACAAAGGTGGAAGATGTAAGATTAAACCTTGTCTTTCGCAGGCGGAACCAAACCAGTTTTATTCAAACCCGCATCAATCTGCCTGAGCAATTTGAAATCATCTTCGGGTAAGGAATTAACAGGCGAGTGTTTTTCCAGAAACGAGAATGCTTGGCGAAATTCACGCGGCCGGGAGTCGATCGCACTATCGAAATGACAAGGTACAATTCTTTGAAAGTCCCAACTCGCCACTTTATCCACCCAATCGAGAGTTTCCCTCGGCGCGCGGTTGAGAATCAATGTCTGCAAAATCGGCGCCACAAACAAACGCCCTCCTCCCCGCAAAGCCTCAAACGATCGCACCCAATCTGTTTTCCACTTGAACGGATACAACCCGAAATAAGCTTTTCTAGAGCGTTCTGGCGCTTTGCGCGCCCTGGCAAATACCTCCGACCACGGCGGCACTTCCAGCACGCTGGGGCTAAAATACATGGCAAATAAGGAGATTCTCTGCCACCCTTTGCGCCGATTTTCGTGGGTGTCTGCCACCGTGTCCAAGGCGCTGTCTTTGGCGTGAAACAGCAGCGGGTACGAGTCGAGTTGGACGATCGCGGGCGGATTTTCGGGAATCGAAACTATGGAATCTGTTAACATCAGCGTGCGCGATCGTCTGTGAAATAACGCAACTTCTGCAAATTTGCCCAAACCAAGGTCGAGGGGGCCGAGAATTGCCCAGTCAAATTGATCGGCTAAGGGGGTGTTGCTGCTGTCAAAGGGCAGTACAGAGGTGCGTTTCGCCGGCAAACCCAGCCAACTCAGCGGCAAATTCACGGGGAAACTCCACTGCTGCGGGGCGACAAACACCTGCGCTTCAGGAAAACACCTCGCAAAGGGGCCGACAAAAACTTTGTGCTCGATGCCCGAAACCGTTGTCAGCAGGATGTACTTCACCTCGCCGTGCTCTGCTACTAACTCTTTTACCAAGCGGATGCACTCAGGAGTCGGTGCAACGGGGGCGTAGACGAGAAGGCCTTCAGGTTCTAGTTTAATTACTGTCATCCGAATCGGGACGACAACGTAGAAAATGCCTTGTAGTTGGTCAAAAGTCCAGATTGTATCCTTGACTATTTCCTTGCGGATGGTGCGCCGCTTGCTGTAGGGATAGAGGGGGACGACTGGCCAAAAGGCCCAAGAATAGTCCCTAGAATCAATCTGTGCTGATGTTGGTATGCCTTCGCCCTCTGCCACTGGTGCGACTCCTTGCCGATTTTTTTGTACGTGCGTGCGATCGAACTGTTTTTATCTTATTTCACTCCTGTTGCGCGGATTCGAGGAGTTGAAACCGGGTTTCACCAGGCCTGGGTGCGAGAACTATTAAACCAACTGTTCAGGATCAATGCCTAACTCCCGCAACCGCGCCGCTAGTCTTTCCTCTCGCTGTTGAGATTCTGTCAGTTGCTGTTGAGATTCTGTGAGTTGCTGTTGAGCTTCAATTACTTGCTGTTGAGATTCTATCAGTTGCCGTTCCGCCGCCGTTGCTCTTTCACCCGGACTCAAAATCAACCCTCCTTGGGCAGTAAACCACCGCAACCACAAACGATTCATACTCTTATAAGTGCCTTGCCACCAACCTAAACTCAACTGCAACTCAGGAATAAATAACCGCCCATCAATTAATTCTGCAGGTTCATAGTGACCTCCTACAAGATGAAAAGCTCGCAATTCATCCGTGTAGCGACTGAACACAAAATAGTAAGGAATCCGCAAAATTTGTTCATAAACTTGCCACTTAGTCGGCGGTTCCCCAGCTTGTTGAACAGTCCGCCCTAAATCTTCATCTTCAGTGCCCGGCGATAGCAATTCCACCACCACAAACGGATTTACCCGTTCTTGCCAAACTACATAACTCAAACGCATATCGCGCCCTTGATAAAGCCTTGGCACACCCACCGCAGCAAACCAATCCGGGCGTTTATGCCAGCGCGGTTGTGTTGCATCGTAATACAAATTTAGGTCACTGGCTGTAAAGACTTGTTCCGCATCCCATCCCGGCGGCAAAAAGGTGAATTCCAAGAGTTGCGGCTGATCTAAATGAAATGTATCGGGCAAACCGGGCTCCTTTGGGTCTTCGCTAGGTAAATCGTACATTGTTGGCAAACTCTGCCGGGGGTCTAAAGGCGGTTCAGCTTGAGCAGGCGGGTAAGTCGGGAATGTCATAATGAATTCTGAGGTTGCTTATCCTGATATGATTATAGCCTTGTGAGAATGTCTTGCATTTCCAAAGAATTCCCATTAACTCTCAATCTCAAATCTCAAATCAAACCTCCAAAATCGATATGACTCAAAACTACCGCATCACTCTTTTACCAGGAGACGGCATCGGCCCTGAAATTATCGCTGTGGCGGTAGATGTCCTGAAACTTGTCGGTCAACAATTGGACATCGGCTTTGAATTTCAAGAAGCTTTAATGGGCGGCGCTGCTATTGATGCAACAGGCAATCCGCTGCCAGAAGAAACACTGGAAAAATGCCGCAACTGCGATGCAGTATTGTTGGCAGCAATTGGCGGTTACAAGTGGGATAATTTGCCCCGCGAACAGCGCCCGGAAACGGGATTATTAGGACTGCGCGCCGGATTGGGATTGTTTGCAAATTTGCGTCCTGCGACTATTTTACCGCAATTGGTTGATGCTTCTAGTTTGAAACGGGAAGTTGTCGAAGGCGTGGATATTATGGTCATCCGCGAACTCACAGGCGGCATTTATTTCGGCAAACCGAAAGGTATTTTTGAGACGGAAACAGGCGAAAAACGCGGTGTCAATACGATGGCTTACACCGAGTCGGAAATTGACAGAATCGGGCGAGTTGCTTTTGAGACTGCCAGGAAGCGGGGGAAAAGGCTGTGTTCCGTTGATAAAGCGAATGTTTTGGACGTTTCGCAACTGTGGCGCGATCGTATTATTGCCCTTTCTTCCGAATACCCTGATGTCGAACTTTCTCACCTCTATGTTGACAACGCAGCCATGCAGTTAATTCGCTGGCCGAAACAGTTCGATACAATTGTCACAGGCAATTTATTCGGCGACATTCTTTCCGATGCGGCGGCGATGCTAACTGGTAGTATTGGGATGCTCCCTTCTGCTAGTTTGGGAGCAAGCGGGCCGGGAGTTTTTGAACCCGTGCACGGTTCCGCACCAGACATCGCCGGACAAGATAAAGCCAATCCCATCGCCCAAGTTTTGAGTGCGGCAATGATGCTGCGCTACGCCTTAAATCAGCCGGAAGCTGCTAATAAAATTGAGCAAGCCGTTGTCGAAGTTTTGGATCGAGGTTATCGCACTGGTGATATCATGTCGGAAGGCATGAAACTCGTTGGCTGTCGGGCGATGGGCAATGCTTTAATTGAAGTTTTGCAAGGTTGATCGAATGGCATTGTAGGGACGAATTCTTACTGCATTAGTGTCAAGCTAAAGTTAAACGTAGTATCAGTCTTCTGTGTGAGTCACCATCCTCTGGATCCCCCCTAACCCCCCTTAAAAAGGGGGGAACTGGAAGCACTCAAAGTCCCCCTTTTTAAGGGGGATTTAGGGGGATCAAGACTTCGATACAAACGAGAGAGATACAGGGTTTTAGTCTTAAGTTGACACACATAGTTCTTACTCGTTCCCAGGCAGATCCCGGTAACAAGAAACCAGTGCCTACAGGAATTGGGGTTTAATGTTTCGCAGTCAAAAGCTTGAATTGCTCGGTATCAATGCGACTTGCTCGATACAAAACTTCAGCAATTTCCGAAAGCGCTAGCACAGAATGTGCGCGATAACCGTTGGCCTGCATCTTATCTTTGACTCCCTGTTCGTGGTCGATTAATACCACGATATCTTCCACATTCAACCCAGCCGATTTTAACTTAGCCGCGCCTTCCATCACGCTTTTGCCACTAATCAAAATATCATCGACTACGACAATCGTTTCTCCTGCCTGAAAATGCCCCTCAATTAATTTGCCTGCACCGTAAGTTTTCACCTCCTTGCGCGGGAAAATCATCGGGCGTTCCATCCGCAATGCTAAACCCGTTGCTGTGGGTAAAGAACCGTAGGGAATTCCGGCAATGCGATCGAATTTTAAATCCTTGAGAATGTCTGCATAAGCGCTGACAATTTGATGGAAAATCTGCGGAATTGAGATAATTTTCCGCAAGTCGATGTAATATGGAAATACGGCGCCGGATGCTTGTACGTGGTCGCCAAAAACTACGCAGCCGATGTCATAAAGTTGCAAGATTAAATCGCGGTGAGGTTCCGGTTGCAAAAAGCAAACATCGGGCAGCCACAATTCGCAAGTGGGACTACCTTCGATCGCCCGCACCCTCTGTTTATTAATACTATCCCGCAGTTTCTCAATTTCTCGGTGCGGCTCTTTCCCCGCTAATAAACTTGGGGGGACTGGCAGCAGCAAACCGTCACCATTTGTGCTTAAACCGGCCGCCAGCAGTTGTGCGAGGTCGTTTTCTTCTGTGAGGTCATTTTCTTCGGCGATGTCTCCTTCGACTAAAATTAGGCGTTCAGGAGCTTCTTTGCGGATGCGGGCTAACATATCCGGCATTACTCCTACTTCTAAACCGAGTTTTTCGGGAGTTCCCCAAGTTTGAGAGAGTCGGACTAATTGCAAGTAAAAAGGGTTGTTTGGCGTCGGGTATTCTTGCACAGCCGCCGCTGAGGGGTTTGCGGTGGCACAGAGCACAAAAACAGTTTTTCCGGCGTATAACAAAAATGGCGCTACTTGGTCGAATCCGGGATAGGGACTTAAGGTAATAGCGTCAACTCGCCAGTCTTGAAATACAATTTTGGCAAACACTGTGCTGGTATTTAAATCGCAGTGTTTGGCATCTAAAATTACTGGCAGGTGAGGGGGAATAATTGTTAAAATTTCTTGCAGCAATGCCCAACCGGGAATACCGAGAGATTGGTAAAAACCGAGGGTGATTTTGCAGGCACAGATTAAATCGGCTGTTTGGTCGATCGCACTTTTTAGCTTTGACAACAAATCAGTTACAAAAGTTTGAGTCTCTTCCCCAGTCATCGAAACCAGCGCGGGCAAGGTTTCCGGGTCGGGATCGAGGGCTAAATACAGCAAACTTTGATTGGTTTCAACAGCCGCTAACAGTTTATCGAAAAAGTCGGTTCGTTCCGTCATAATTTGTTAGGAAGGTAAGGGGAATTAAAAAAATTGCAGATCAAAGTGAAAGGGGTGTTGTGCCGGAAGAAACCGATCCCCGTTGAAATTGAAATTAAGAATCTTTTAAGATTGTAGAATGTAAAGAGCAGGAAATCTGTAACTTTGGGAGCAGTTTCATGGGGAATGATTTTCGAGTTGGCTACACCAGTGATTTCACCTAAGCCGCAGCAAATCAATTAGTTGCGGTAAACTAACCAGTGTCCGGGCGGCGATTTTATCGGCATTCCCCTGCAGTACGCTAGTTTAGCAAATGCGAATTAGCAAGGGGCAAGTTTGAGCGGGGCTTCTTGGCGGCAAGCTAATTTACAAGGCGCTAATTTTACTCAAGCTAATTTAATCCAGAGCCCGTTTGAGGGGGTTAATCTAAAAAATGCTACCGTTGGAGGTATTATTTGGGTTGACCAAGAATTTCAAAGGTGGTACAAGCCCCCGCATTTATCCGTGGAATCAATCGAAAATCGAAAATCCTCAAGCCCCCGCATTTATCCGTGAAGTCAATCTAAAATCTAAAATCTAAAATCTAAAATCGATTGACGGTAGTATTAAATAGAAGCAGAAGCTAAAGCAATGCCCGCCTTAGATTAGGGATAGTAATAAATGATCGGTACGATCGACTTTACGATTTGGGACGAGTTGCTGCAACGCTACGTTGACGATTTGGGCCGCGTCAATTATCGGGGCTGGAAAGCTGAGGGGGCCGATGTTTTGAGGGCGTGGCTGGAAAGTTTGGCGGATGTGGATTTGGCGGATTGTAGTGATGCGGATGCGCGGCTGGCGTTGTGGCTGAATGCGTACAATGCGATCGCAATTTCTCAAGTTCTGGAAGTATATCCGATCGCATCCATCCGTCCCAAAATTTTGGGAATTCCCAACTGGCTGAGTTTTTTGGATTTTTTCACTCGTTCAAATACGATTATTGGCGGCAAAAAGTACAGTCTCAATCAAATCGAACACGCAATTTTGCGGCCGGAATTTGCGGAACCGCGCATCCATTTTGCATTAGTTTGCGCTTCTGTCGGGTGCCCGCTGCTGCGCCGGGGGGCTTATTTCCCCGAGTCGGTACGGACTCAACTAGAAGCGGATGCGAGCCGTTTTATTCACAATCCTGATAAGGTGCGATATGATGCCGAGAAAAAGACGCTTTATTTGAGCAAGATTTTTAAGTGGTACGGCGAGGATTTTGTAAAGGCGGCGGGTTCGGTGGCTGAGTATGTGGGCGGTTATTTGGGGCCGGAGGCGGCTGTGGGTGATGGATGGGCGATCGTTTTTTTGCCTTACGACTGGAATTTGAATCGGGTTGATGGATAAAATTTGCGCCTAGGGGTAGGTGTTTTTTTGAGGGAGTAATTTTTTTCGGCTGTCGTTACCCCTTCAAATTGCCAGATTCAACAGGGCGATCGGATGACTCCGAGGCGATCGACTGTGACCAGGTGAGAGGCGATCGGACTGCTGGCACTGGCAAGGGTGAAAAATGCACCATCTGGCGGGGTCTAGAGGGTTTTAGGGTGATTGGATGGCTGGCACGGTCAACGCTGGCAGAATCGCACCACAGGCACGGCTCGCACTGTCTAGCAGTCGGAGCGGTGGCAAGGTGGCAGGGTCTAGCGGAAAGGTCGGAAAGGTCGGAGCGGTTGGAGCGGTGGTAGTCTAGCTTTTTTGTGTTAGACCTTCAGACGTAAATGGTTGATGTTTTTTTAAATGTGGCAGAATGGAGAAATCCGCCCTGATTCAGATGATTCAGACGTTTTTTACAGTTTGCAGTGTGAAAAAGGGTTTGATGTCTGACATATTTGTTAGAACAGCATTCTTGAGTTACAAAAGGTAACGTAATTATGTCTATAGAAACTTGTACAAACTGCCAAAAACAATTTCATTTAATCTATGAATTTATGGAAGAGCCTGTTTGTAAAGAACATGAGAAATACTGGTGTCCGTACTGTAATCATCAATATATGAAAGTTATTCGTGGTGTGTTTTCGACTGAAAAAATAGATGGTGAAAAACCAGAGGATGAAAAACCATAGGGTGAATGATAGTTATGCGGTTCTAGTGGTTTCACCCTCTATTTCAGGAAATTACTGAAATAAAAAACCATCTTCATTTGATAAACGATATTTGACATTACAAAAGGTGAAAACAGAAATGAAAATTATAAAAATTATTCATGCTAATACAAAAATTGAGATAGAAGCTGAAAAAAAATCTTTTTCTTTCAATAGATATAACATACAGGATTTTTTGACACGAGAAGAGGCAAAAATTATAGAAAAAACTCAAAAACAAATAGAAGCTATTTTTGCTGAACGAAAAGATAAATCTAATCCTATTGTCATTGGTTTTTTATCGGGTTTTTTCGACCATAATGATAAGATGGTTGATGCGAGTCTTAACGCCTATGATAACTTATCATTTAAAACTCAAAAAGAACGTCAAGAACAATTTTCTAAGCTTGTTATAAAGAATACTATTTCAAGTATTTTACCAGACCTTAATAACCAGATGGAAAAAGTGGAAGTTATATCGCTTGATATGGCTAGACAAAAATATCCTAGAAGTCGCAATCTTTCAATTGGTACTTATACTTTACATCCCCGTGATGGTTTACGTTTAACTCGTCTTGAACACTATCATAAAAATCTAGCTTTGGAAAAGGATGATGAGTTAATCGTCCTTCTCGGTCGGATGGGAGCTAAGTCTTTAAAAATTATGGAGATTGATAATGCACAGAAGTCAGGCACTATCAATACCGGGGTAGATACAGTTTTAGTTGATGCCAAGGGAGGTGTAAACTTTTCTAGTGAATTTGAGAAAAATAAAGATTTAGTTGTCAACTTTGAAGGTAATCATGTTGATATAGATGCGAATTTATTAGAAAATTCTTTATGGTTTTCTGATGACAGTAAACTTATTTCTATATTTGAGAGCAGACGATTTAATCTTAATAAAATACAAGAATACACTTTAAGAAACACTTATACAGAAACATTTGATTTTGATTTTAATTTAGCAGGTCGATATTTAACAAATCAAGTTGATTTGAACGGTGAATATCAATCAATTAGTAAAAAAGAACGATTTTTTCATATAGAATTTGGAAAATAGAAATAAGTGTTAAACTCATTTTATGTAAGTTAGGAAAAAACTGTATGATTGAGTACATTGTATTGACATCTTCTCTTTCTAGACTAGATAACGATGAAATAGTACAAAAAGAACGGATTATTATAGAAGTTGCAAGATACAATTTTGATTTGGGTTTGCAATTAGAAGATAAGGTGATAATGAGAGATATTACATACGGAGATAATACATTTTCTTTTACTGGTTCTGTTGTTGATGTGTTGAAAGTTATAAAACAAGACAAACTAAAAAGTCATAAAAACGATAACGATATATTCAGAATAGAGGTCACTGTAGAAATTGATAATAAAGAATTGGAAACAGTTCGAGATATTATTAGTGAGAAATTTGTAATTTTTGAAAAAGTCAAAGCCATTGTTGCCGAGGAGCTACAAGTCGATCCATGTGAAGTCACAATCAACACTGACTTTTCGCTGAATTCAAAGCCTTATGTTTTTTCTTACTCTAGTAGCTGCATGAGTGATGGTGACTCGAATGCGTTAGACATAGTTATGGCTATTAATGAGGAATTTGACGTGGAAATTCCATATAGTATATATGGTTTTTCAGAAAACATAAGAACAGTCAAACAGGCTGTTGATTACATTTTTCAAAACCTTAAAGTAGTTATTGCCTGCCCAAAATGTTCTCAAAAGCTACGTACCCCAAGTAATTTAGGAAAATTAAATTTAACCTGTCCTAAATGCAAGCATAGTTGGTCGTTTGTTCCCAAGTAAGGTTATAGCTTTTTTGCTTCATAGATGAATGCTAACCAATTAGCTATCGATCCGCCCTTAAACCTCTCCACTCAAAATCCGTTGAACCGTCAAACTTAGCTGTGGAAACATCGGAGATACGATCGCCTCTCCATCCCGAAATACCCCACCCTCAACATATTGCCCCTCCTCAAGCCGCAAAACCGTCACCAATTCTTCTATTGGATCGATAACCCAATACTCTGCAATGCCCCGCGCTGCGTACTGAGCTCGTTTGCGATCGTAATCCCGATCCCTGCCCACTCTACCCGGACTCACTACCTCCACAACAAACCGAGGAGGCAGCATATCGAAAGTGATAGTTAGCCTGGTTGCTGTCAGCGGAATGTGTTCAGGTTCCAGAATTATCAAATCGGGGTAGCGGTTGGCCGCATCTCCCGATCGCAAAACGGCAACTTGAACCTCGCAATTATGCGTTTTAATCAGTCTGAGTGGCACTAGCCCGCTGCTAGCAAGATAGAAAAATAGATAATTAGCAATGAAATTATTAGGTTCAGATTCTGGTGGCAAAGCTATTAACTCCCCATCAATTAACTCATAGCGTTGACCCGTATCATTTGAGTAATTAAGGTACTCGTCAAAAGTTAATTTTTTAGAGTGAGCTTGTACCATAATATTACATTCCTTAATTTATTCGTTCCTTTCTGCTGGGAGTTTGTTTATGTAGAAACGGTTTCAACAGCCGAAGGATATCAATCAAAACTGCTGTGCTAGTTCAGCAGGTGTCCCAGCCTCCATCGACAATCAACCCACAAGTGACATATTAAAAACTATCACAGTTCAAATCCTCTGGAATATAAACAATGATTTCAGATAAATTTCGGCGCGAGTTGCGAGAACAAGCCAAACTCTGGCAAGCAGAAGGACTCATCGACACTTCATTCTACCAACAACTTTCGGAACGCTACCAATTCAACACACTCGAAACCGCCTCCCGCAACCGATTCCTCAGCATTCTCATGAGTCTCGGCGGCATTCTCCTCGGTATAGGAGTCATCACCTTTGTAGCGGCAAACTGGCAAGTTTGGTCACGCGAAGTGAGAGTTGCACTGCTGCTAAGTCTTTTCGTAGCAGTCAATGCAGCAGGTTTCTATCTGTGGCGAATTCCCCCATCCCGAAGCAAAAACTCTCATCCCAATATGCCCGCAACAAAAGGGCGAAACAAACTCCTAGGTGAAGGATTGTTGCTGTTAGGAGCTCTAATTTTAGGAGCAAATATGGCATTGATGGCGCAAATGTTCCACATTGGCGGTTCTTCCTACGGACTTTTCCTTGCTTGGGGAATCGGCGTGCTCGGAATGGCTTACAGTTTGCGGTTGACTTCCTTGGGCGTTTTGTCCGCACTTTTAGTTGGTTTAGGCTATTGGGTTGCCGGGTTAGATTGGTCTTCCAAAGTCGAGTTTTCTTGGCTGGAACTTTTGGTGCGGCAAATGCCGATCGCAGCCAGTATAATGTTTGTGCCGCTGGCTTATTGGTGTCGATCGCGTGCTATTTTTGCCATAGGTGCGATCGCGATAATTTTTTCCCTACAAGTTTCTATCGTCCAAGGATTAAATCTAACCTGGGCTGCTGCAATTTTTTGTGCTTTACCGCCCGCTTTGCTGTGGGGATACGACGACGCAATCTGGCCACAGGTACGCCGCAAGCTGTTTCAACCTACCGCCCGCAGTTTAGCACTGCTGTTTCTCGCCAGTTTATTTTATTTTCTTTCTTTCCACTGGTTGTGGCAAGATTCGCCGAATCCTGCGCCAACTAAGCCGGATTGGGTTTTGCTGGCAAATGTGGCTGTTTTGGGCGGTTTCACGCTGTTTGAGTGGCTGCGCTTGGGACGTTTGGAACTGCGGCGGCCGAAACAAAAAGGAGGGGATTTGACCACAGGTGCGATCGGCATTTTAATTCTCGCCAGCGCCTTAATACCGCTTATTCACTTCAATTTTACTCCCCTTCCTCAATTAGCAACTTTTCTGTTCAATGTTTTATCATTTTTGCTCGCTGTCGGCTTAATCCGAGAAGGTTTAGCATTAGGAAACCGCCAGACATTTTGGGGAGGTATGGTATTAATCACCCTGCAAATCATCAGCAGAGTCTTTGAATATAACACAGGATTGTTGCTCAAATCTTTTGTATTTGTTTTGTGCGGAATTGGCGTAATTGCAGCGGGTTTGTGGTTCGAGCGCCACTTCGCAAAAATCCCCGATTAATAGGAGCATTCTACTATAGTGCGATCGTCCCCCTTGCACTGCACTCGGAAGATGATTATGCCGATTCAAAGGTCAACGATATTATTCTGCGAACCAATTCCCAATTCCCAATATGAACACCGAAAATCCAGATTTAACACCTCCAAGTTCCGAAATAGCAAATACCAGCGCTAATCCCCCATCATTCACCCTTCCCCCGGAAGCAAAACGCCTTCCCGCGTGGCGAATGTGGGTTCCTTTACTTTTGCAAATCGGACTAATTGCCGCCGTACCCGCCACCGCAGTTTACACTTTTATTACTGGCAAAACAGTTGTCCTGCAAACAGCACCAGTAGATCCTTACGACTTTTTGCGCGGATATTACCAAGTTTTGAGATATGATATTTCCGATCTCACAAATCTCCAAAAACTCCCCGACTGGAAAGATTTACCTACCGAAAAAAAGCCTTGTCCGCCCGGAATTGTTTGTCCAAAAAATACGCACAATCTCAAACCACAAACCAGTTTTTATGTAATCTTAGAAGCCCCAAAAGCCGCGACTAATCCGGGGCGCCCCCAAGCCTGGAAACCCGTCCGCGTCAGTCGAGAAAATCCCGTTAATTTGCCCGCCAATCAAATCGCAATTAAGGGCAAATATAACGGTTGGCAAATGGAATACGGCTTAGAAACTTATTATATGCCAGAGGATGAAAGGGAAAAAGTCAATCAGGACATTAGCGAAGCTCAAAGGAAGCAGCGACAATCTTTTTTGGTAGAAGTAAAGGTTGACAAAACAGGCCATGCTGTGCCTGTAAGTTTGTGGGTGCGCGATCGCAATTATCGATTTTAGCTGATATCTCGCACCATTGTCAGCAACAGGCTTTTCGGCCTGTTCCACAAGAAAATTTATATTTTGTGGAACAGGCCGAAAAGCCTGTTCCCAAACAAGTGATTGAGAATGGTGCAACATATGAGTTTTAGCCAAAAAGGGCAAAAGGTCGATCGACCTTTTGCCCTGGTTTTGAGTATTTTAGCTTAGGGATGGGGCCGAGGTGCGGCGATACCCTACCGCAACGGGCCCGCAGGCGCGATCGGGATAGCTTCCCTCGCGCCGACATTTCAATTGCCGACAACCCAGGAGAATCTATTAAGATATATAAGACTTGTGCAAATCTTGCCAGTTCAAGGGCGCAAGTCATGACTCTACTGGAGCTTCTCATGTTAGCCGAGCTAATCTCAGCCAGACGAATACTCAAGACCAAACTCCTCGACTTCTTAGGACTTCCCGAAAATTGCCCAGACCAAACCGATCATCTCGTCAACCGAATTGTATCCCTCCTGGAAGCAAATCCCGCCGAACAAGAAAGATTTTGGGAGACTTTCAAAAGTGAATTAGCCGTCGATCCTGCTGAATTAGAAGCAATACTCAAGTGTTCGCCAGCAGAACGCCAGCAGTGGATTGAACAAGACAAACTCCCTATTTTAGAATACCGCTCTTTCCGCAAATCAGGAATCCATCTAGAATATCCCGTTCACGACAGAAGATTCATCTTAAGTCTAACGCCAACCGATATTAATAATTGGCGCAAAGAACCCAAAGGGCTGATTAAAAATAATCGCGAAATACCCACCCCAATCAATACAGAAACGCCTGAAGAAAACGAACTATCACGAGTAGCTTTTAGTTCCGAGTGGGAAAAAATCATAGCCGACTGGAAAGAACAAGGTTCGGAAGAAATTTCAGCAACCTTCCAGCTAGCTTACTGGACTGTTTGGGCGTCGCGCTGGGCCAAAGAAAATCAGCTCAACAGCTTTAAAGCAATTAAATATAAGGAAGTCTACGAAACTCACCAGCAGGAATGGTATCAGCGAAAAAATCAAGCAGTCAAGTTACTGATTGAAATGCCCTACGCCATGCTTTACTTCTACCGTCCGGCTGATTCTGACAAATTATATCTTGAACTGTGCGACGACCACCAGGAAATGATGAAAGATGCCTACTATTGGGATAAGTGGGACTTTTTTTATCAGAACCGCAAATTGGTAAATAAGTGCCGCGAATGCGTGTACTCCGACATCAAAGATTATTACTCGCTTTACTACCTAGAAATCAAGAGCGACAAGTTTCCGGATTTTAGTTTTTCTTTCCACACGCCGTACCCAATCGGTAGAAAATTTTTGCCGCATCCAGAAACGCTGCCTTATGTAGACCACGTAGAACAGGACGGCATTTTTCGCTTTGGCCGCCCGCTGCTGGAACAAGAGAAAGCTATTCACACAGAAAAGGATGTATTGCTCAAGTTTGAGGCAGCTTTGGCAGAAGCGAAAAAGTTTGTTTAGTCATTAGTCATTAGTCATTAGTCATTAGTCATTAGTCATTAGTCATTAGTCATTAGTCATTAGTCATCAGTCATTAGTCATTAGTCATTAGTTATGAAGGATTAGCGATGAGTAAAAATTCCTTATTTTAAAAGTAAGAATTCAGCAGTGTTTAGTCAATAATTGGCGCGTCCATTACTAATGACTAATGACTGCTGACTAATAACTGCTGACTAATGACTTTTGAACTTGGATTACTTGAATGCTGCCGCCAGCATAAAGTTTTGGTTGTTGAGCTTCTTCGGAATTGTACGATCGCCATTCTACCTCTGCCAACAAACTCCCCAAGTCAGTTTCAGTCTCAAACAACCACAAAAATACAGCCAACCCTGACCTAAATACCGGATTTGTATGCCGATGAATATCTACCAAAATGAATAGACCACCGGGCTTAAGCACGCGGTATACTTCCTGAAAGATTTGTCGCAATTGCGCCCGTTGCATTTCGTGCATCGCAACGCTGCTGTGTACTCCTGTCAAACTGACAGTCGGCAAAAGCTTTTAAATAATTATTGGCTGATGGTACATTTTTCGTTGGCCGTTGCAGAGATAATGGCCAAGCGTCAAGTCCTGTGACATCCTGGAAATATTGCACCAGAAATTGCTTAGTTTGACCGCTACCGCAGCAACCGTCTAAAACTTTAGTTTCGGCGCTGACGGTCAAATTTTCCCAGGCTAGTTGACTCAAACGAGCTTGGCCACCTACGCTCAAAGCAGCCAGACGCGCGATCGCAATCCTAGAGACACTGATACCGATAACTTAAATCTCTAAAAATTGTTGCCATAGTCAAAATTATGTATACCTTGCTATCGACTTAAGATATTATTAAGTTATATGATAAAGATAAGTAACAGAACTGAGACGATGGGAGAGCTGTAACCGCTATGGGTCGTGTGGGAGTATTGCTATTAAACTTGGGCGGGCCAGATCAAATCGAGGATGTCCGTCCTTTCCTGTTCAACTTGTTTGCTGACCCGGAAATCATTCGCATTCCGTTTCCGTGGATGCAAAAACCGCTCGCCTGGTTGATTTCGACCCTGCGCTTTCAAAAATCCCAGGAAAACTACCGCCAAATCGGTGGCGGCTCTCCTTTACGGCGGATTACCGAGGAACAAGCCACTTCGCTGCAAGAACTCTTGCAAGAAAAGGGACAGGATGCTCGAGTATACGTGGGGATGCGCTATTGGCATCCTTTTACTGAAGAGGCGATCGCCAAAATTAAGCGCGATCGCATCGAACATTTGACAATCTTGCCGCTGTATCCTCAATTTTCCATCAGCACCAGCGGTTCTAGCTTCCGGCAGCTAGAAGAAATGTGGGGCAAAGATCCTGCCCTCAAGGATATACAATATACCGCCATTCCTTCTTGGTATCAGCGGCCTGGTTACATTCAGGCAATGTCGGAATTGATAGCCCAACAACTAGACCACAATCCGAATCCCGATCAAGTTCACATCTTTTTCAGTGCCCACGGCGTCCCCCTCAGCTACGTAGAAGAGGCTGGAGACCCCTATCAGCGCGAGATTGAAGATTGCACTCGTCTGATTATGGAACATTTGAACCGATCGAACGAACACACTCTAGCTTATCAAAGTCGGGTTGGCCCGGTGGAATGGCTCAAGCCTTACACCGAAGACGCCATTACCGAATTGGCAGAGAATGGAGTCCAAGATTTGTTGGTCGTTCCGATTAGTTTTGTTTCCGAACACATCGAGACTCTGCAAGAAATTGACATGGAGTATCGAGAATTAGCAGAAGAATCGGGGATTCAAAATTTCTACCGAGTGCCCGCCCTGAATACTCATCCGGTGTTTATTGAAGCCTTGGCTGATTTAGTCATCGAGTCGATCGAATCTCCCAGCGTTAAATTCTCCGATGTTATACGCCCTTCCAAGACAGTGAAAATGTACCCTCAAGAGCAGTGGGAGTGGGGTTTGACCACGGGGGCGGAAGTCTGGAACGGTCGTGTGGCGATGATTGGTTTTGTGGCACTATTGCTGGAGTTAATTACGGGTCAAGGCCCGCTACACTCGATCGGATTGCTTTAAATTGACAGTTGACAGTTGGCAGTTGACTGTTGACTGTTGACTGTTGTTACACATGACTAATGATATCAAATCCGTTGGGATCGGAATTATTCATCTCTTCCTTCTCTTCCTCAGCGCCCTCTGCGGTCTCTGCGGTTAAATCATTCCGAAACAACCGTAAATCCCACATTCCGCAGGTCTTAACATTAATTGGAGATTTTTGGGTAATAAATGGCTGTAATTCTTTGTCTACAAGCCTTTTATTGATATGTAGAAATATGAGCTTTTATTAAGGAGTGTTTCTTTGTTCTCAATAGTCATTAATTATCGAGAATATGTTGGCAATTAAATTTCTAGGATGACGTTTTCTCGTCAACATATTTTTGACTATGTTAAGAAGTGCGGAATGTGGGGTAAATGATATGACTAATTACAAATAACTAATTACTAATTAATCAGGATCGCGCTTGCGGCGGCGGGGATTTCCCCTATCGCCCGGTATTCCCTGACTTCTGTACCAGCGATACCACTCTTTAGAACTGCGAATTGCCAGCCACAGCAGCATCATCGCCACTAGCCCTCCCTGCCGCGGTGCGTCAAAGGCAAACAAAACCAAGGAAATGCACAGAACATCTTGGAGGAAAATCACCCAAATCGGCAAACCCCGCAGCCGATAAAACCATCCTGCTTGTACCAGTTGCAGCACTAAAGCCAACAAACCTCCGACAATACCAATTATCCACAGCATCCAAGGGTGAGCAATAATTTCCTCGATCGAACTTACCTGAGCGATCGCAATTCCCATAATTGCTCCTACAATGGGGCTGAAAATAATTTGCACAATTTGCAGTACCCGCTGTCCTACAAAGGTTTTAGAAGCAAATAACTCTAACAGCGACCAACTCACCAAGATGGTGATAGCCACCTGGGGGGGAACCCCCGACAATAGAGGTATTTCAGACCAAAGTTTGTCAATCCGCAACAAACCAATTAACAGCAGGGGCAGGGCAATTCTCATACCCCCTGCCGCAGACGCAGAGAGTGCGGCTAGGAGTCCAACCATAATAATAATTCAGTTTCTAACGTCAGCTAAAGCCTCGATCTATTTCAGAATTTAATTCCCCTGATGGCTGGCTATGATTTGAGCTATCGAACTCAAATTGAGGCTTGAGCTTAAATATCACCTTCTATTGTAAGTGTATCTGCTTAATCCTGCTTGGCACTGCGATATTGTCGATCGACAATATCGCAGTTGACTGTTAACTGTTGACTGTTGTCAGAATAAAGGAGGCAGCATTCAACCAGGATTGTGATTAAATTAGCTTAAGCACCCGAATCCTTCTTCTCTCTGACAACAGTCAACTAACAACAGTCAACAGTCAACTAACTTCTTATGTCTGAATCATTATTTGCCGATGCCAGCCGCCGATTAGAACGAGCCTTAAAATATGTGTCCCTTTCCGAGGATACGATCGAACGGCTGAAACACCCCAAATCCAGTTTAATTGTATCGATTCCCGTGCGGATGGACGACGGTTCCCTACGAATTTTTCAAGGTTATCGGGTGCGCTACGACAATACCAGAGGCCCGTCTAAAGGAGGAGTGCGCTATCATCCGGGAGTATCCCTGGATGAAGTGCAATCCTTAGCATTTTGGATGACTTTTAAATGTGCAGTTTTGAACTTGCCCTTTGGAGGAGCCAAGGGCGGAATTACTCTCAATCCCAAGGAATTGTCCAAACTGGAATTGGAACGGTTGAGCCGGGGCTATGTCGATGCGATCGCAGATTTCATCGGCCCCGATGTCGATATTCCCGCGCCGGATGTCTACACCAATCCCATGATTATGGGTTGGATGATGGATCAGTACAATATTATTAAGCGGCAGCTTTCTCCAGCGGTGGTCACTGGAAAACCAGTGACAATTGGCGGCAGCTTGGGCAGAGATACGGCAACAGCAATGGGTGCTTTTTTTGTAGTACAAACTATTCTACCCAAATTTGAGCTAAATCCTCAAGATACAACTGTAGCGGTACAAGGTTTTGGTAATGCAGGTGCCGAAATAGCTGAACTGCTCTGGAAAGCAGGTTACAAAATTGTTGCTGTCAGCGATTCCCAAGGGGGAATTTATGCTAAACAAGGGCTGGATATCCCCAGTATTCGAGGCTTTAAAGACTCTAACAAAGGTATCAAAGCTCTTTACTGTGAAGGTTCTGTTTGCAATATTATCGAACACGAAATCTTGACAAATGAACAGCTTTTAGCATTAGATGTAGACGTGCTGGTTCCAGCAGCTTTGGAGAATCAAATCACTGAAGCGAATGTTAATGATATTAAGGCTAAGTTTATTTTTGAAGTAGCTAACGGGCCGATTGATTCTGCTGCTGATTTGATTTTAGAAGCGAGGGGAATTCAGGTAATTCCTGATATTTTAGTCAATGCGGGAGGCGTAACTGTTAGTTATTTTGAGTGGGTGCAAAATCGCAGCGGACTTTATTGGACGCTGGAGGAGGTCAACCAGCGGTTGAAGCATAAAATGGTCGAAGAAACTGAGGCAATTTGGAAAAAATCTCAGGAATTTTCAGTTTCCATGAGAACTGCGGCTTACGTGTACGGGTTAAATCGACTCGGAGAAGCGATGAATGCGAAGGGAACGCGGGATTATTATGTGAACGGTTGAGGGAAGTGCGGTAAGATTGTGCGATCGCACAATCTTACCGCACTTATTCGAGAAAAGTGCAGTCTACGAACCGACTTGGCAAAACTTGGCTTGGAATTGGGGAATTTTAGGTTTGCACGCCGCAGTTTATTTAACCGCCACTGTGCTGTTGCAGAAGCAGAAAGATATTTTTAAATAACGCACGATGGGTCGTTGGTCCGACACCGCCCTGAAAGGCAGATCAATTTTTTGGTATAATTACTTCCATGCCAAGACAAGACATCTATCATGATTGCGTCAAAAATGCTTTAGCCAAAGAGGGCTGGGAAATTACAGACGATCCGCTGACAATCGAATTTCAAGACCTGCGTCTCTATGCGGATTTAGCAGCAGAGAAGCTATTCGCTGCTGAAAGGAATCACCGAAAAATTGTTGTAGAAATCAAAAGCTTTACGAGTCCTTCCTTAGTTTCCGAACTAGAAAAAGCTGTCGGACAATACAATATATACCGAGGCTTTTTGAGGCGGCAGCATCCCGAAAGAGAAATATATTTAGCAGTACCTCAACAAATTTATAAAGGATTTTTTATGCGTGTTTCTATTCAAACGATCCTCCAAGACCAAGAAATTAAGTTAATTGTTTTTAATGCAAGTTCTGAGGAGATAGTACAATGGATAAGCTAGAAAACTATCGGCAGATAGTTCAAAAAATTGTAGCCGTTCACGGACAGTATAAATCCAGTCAGCCAGAAATTGAAAGTCTGACAATTTGCGATCGACAAAACGATAACTATTTATTGATGGGTGCAGGATGGAATCAAACTGGCAGAGTTCACAATATTGTTTTGCACCTCCGCCTTCGCGAAGGGAAGATTTGGATTGAATGGGATGGGATTGAAGAAGGAGTGACTCAAGAATTGCTAGAAGCTGGAGTTTTACCAGAGGATATCGTGCTGGCTTTTTATCCTCCTGAAATGCGCGTTAATACCGGGTTTGCAGTTGCTTAATATCAAACCAAATCCGAGTCTAATACTCCTTGTCTCTGTAACGACAGTTGTCAAAATGGGAGACTACAGCACAGAACCGGAAACCAAAGCAACGCGAAAACCGATGTCGTTGTGCGGACGTTCGCCCGCTTCCTGGTACGATAGGCACTGCGGCAAAGGATCGCATTGTTGAGCCAAGAACTGCCACGCAGCACCCGGCGATCGTCTGTGCCAGCTTCCCAGGAATTTCATCTGAAATTGCACCTCTTATCATGTTGCTATTAGTTACAAATTTAAAAAATATTTAATCTACCAAATCGTCTAAGGACAGCTTCAGGAGGTCGCACAATACTTTCGTCTGTTCGAGATAGAGTTTTGGAATATGTCTACCCGCTTCCCAATTTTTCACAGTGGTTACACTCACGCCCAATTCATCCGCAACTTGCTGCTGCGTTAAAGAAAGCGATTGGCGTCGCTGTTTGAGTTTTTCCCCCACACTACTCATTAACTATCCAAATTCAGAATTCCTATGGTTAAGTTGACTTAACCATAATTTGTCCGTAGTATGAGAGGAGAACATCACATTCGTCAGAAAGCCAGTGCGTCCCGGCTACCAACCTATCAGCACTGGCTCTGGCTCCCATACGTAATGGAGACAAGTTAATTATGCCTTACAAAGAACGACTTTATCCTTGGGTGCTGGTTCGTTTGCTGCCCAAAATGCAGCGGTTGACAGTTGGTCAGTTCCGCACTCGATCGGATGCGGACGGTCATCTAGAGATTCTCCGTCGCTTGGTTCCTGGCGGGAAATTCGCGGTGATATTTAACCCCGACTTGCTAGAGTCGCAGCAAGCTGACACTTGCTACAGAACATTCGATCGGTAATTTTCAAAGAATCCCTTCCCGGACACGGGGAGAGAGTGACCATTAGTCGTTGGGTGGGGGCGGGTTTACGAGATTATTGATTTTAGGCAATTATGGTTGGTGAACTCACCCCTACGATTTTTGCTGAACCAGCACTTAAAAACAACATAAAAAAATCCCCCAAACGGGGGATTTCTTTCAAGGCTATTACATAGCCTTAGTCTCTGGCATCAAACACTTATCGGAATCGCAGCCCGCTGGCCCTGAATCCATCATTTCACCTAAGTCATAACGACTTAGTGCCGCATGAAAAACATCTATTTGGCGGCGCGCTAAAGTCTCTTCCACCATCTTGGTGTAAGTTTCCTTGTTTATCGGTTCAAAGGGCAAACGCGGAAAAGTTTCAAGAGCATCAAACCGAGCCAAAAGCGCTGCGGAAATGTAGCCTTCATCATCGCGAATCGCTTCATAAATCCGAGTGCCCAAACTTTCAACTTCATTTTCGCGCAGTTCAATTGTGGCCGAAGTGTTATGTCGCACATAGAACTTTTGCACCTGCATATAAAAGTCCATTTGTGCCGCCGCTGAAAACTTGTTAATGTCAATTTCATCAGCACCGGGCAAGTCAGCCCAACTTACTGCAACAGGTATTTCTACCAGCCATTCTGTACAGCGTTCATCGAAGGGATTGTTCAGCAAATTGCCGTTTTCATCCTTGTCAGATTGAGACGGAATTACGTTGTATCCGTAGTCGATGCAGGCGAGGGCTACGGGGTCGTTTTTGCCGAAAGTGATTCGGCGAATGAAACGCTGGGCTTTCGGCGGATGCCAGCCGGGGGAAGCACCTGTCAGCAGAGATTTAGTACCCGATGGTTGAACCGTTGTGCAGCGATTTGGGCGTTTTAAGGAATGGCGATCGCAATAATCCCATACTACCCGATCGACAATCTCGCGCCAACCACTCAAATACTCTTCTTCCCGCTGTTTAAAAGCGATTCCTTGCGGAGTTTGCGGGCGGCCTTCCACCCACCAGCGCAGCCACTCAACGCCAAAAGCATGAACGAAGAAATCGAACAATCCCGTGAAAGATACGCCGACAATCGGGTCTAATTCGCGGCTGTATTGATAGCGGGGTTCAAGAAATTTGTGATTGAGAAGTACCGCGACAGATAGAGCCGCAGCCCTGAAAGCTTCTTCCTGTTCTTTGAAGTTGTAAGGGTCAATTTGATTGAGGTGAACCTCCGCCAAATTACAGTTTCCAGCTAGGGTATTGCCGAAAACTCCCTTATGAAACTCTGGTTCGTTGAAGCAGTAAGTATCGTGCAATCCTGGTAATTCTTCGACACTTCTGACCACTTGCCATTTACCTTTGTGTTTAGCATTCGTCCCTTTGCTCACATCTAACCGCTGACAAGGAATTTCACCACATTCAGTAATTTGCAAGTAGTACAAATCTCGACTTCGGACACCGTAATTAGTAATTGACCCTTGATGAGCGCAAAGATTTAGCGACGAACGAATACCACATTTGGTCAAAAGTAACTGAACTCTAAAAGCGCGATCGCGGTCAGAAATATAAATTCTGATACCATTACTGTGGGTATTCGAGCCGTCCGTATCGGCTAATCCAGCAATAAAATGTAAAATTGCTTGCCGATTCCAGCTCGCAATTACATTTAGTGCTTCTGGGTTAACTTTCAAACTTTTCAGCAACTCTCCAGAAAAGCTCAAGTTAGTTACATCGGTAAAAGCAGGTAAATAGTCATAGCTTCTTTCAGGAGACTTATTTCCTGCTACTGACAATGCCATTTTATGTTCGTAAAGTCGAACTTTCGCATTGTCATTTTTGTCGGTAGTTCCATCTCCTAGAGCGACCCCCAAAGTGTAAGCATAACTTGAATCGATATTCAAGCCATCTTCATACTGAATTGTAAAAGGTTCAGTATGAATGCTATAGCGGCTTGTATCCATCAAGTCTTTGGTTTGAACTTCTCTGTAAACTTTACCAAAGCGATCCTTGACAAAAAAGCGATGATATTCTGTGGCATCCAGATAAGTACCATCACCAAACTTTACACGATAAAGTTTGCGTCGCCCGCCACAAGTATCACTCGCTGTCTTAAATGGTGTGACGCAGCTCCATCTTTTACCATTCCAAATCTCGATTTCAGTTCCAAGAACGTCCTTTATTTTATGCAGTCCGTCTCTAGTAATTAGCAGAGTGTCGCCACTGACACAATGAAAATTAGAGCCGATGATTTCACCACACGGGTTTAAGCCCACACGAACTAACCTATGCTCTAACTCGCCAGCAGTCATATTAGGATGGCGTTCCTGCAACCACTCTTTAGCTTTTCCTTCGTCATAAGCTTTCAAAAACTCAAGTTTAAGACTCGGTGTAGAAAGTAAATCAACGTTAGATCGAGCTACAGCTTCGCCGGCCCATTGAATCGCACCTTCGCCGCTGTAATACTGTTTACGGACAGCATCAATACATTCTTCTAGTGTAGGTTTGGTATGGAAAACTCGCGTATGGTTGGCCATCCGAAGGGCATCGCGTTCTGGATCTATTCTCCAGTTGCCACTTTCATCTTGTTGCCACAAATTATTTTTAGCATTTGCCCCCAGTTCGTCATCAAAAGAAAACTGACGCATCCCGGCAGATCTTCTAATATTGCCGGCGACGATCGTGACCGCCGCTTCATCAATCAACACGCAGCATTCAACTGAATTTAACTGCCGCCCTAAAGCTTTATTCAAAATGGCCGCACAGCGCTGATAAAGGTCGGGCAATTTCACCGGATTTGCTACTCCGCCAAAACCTTTTAAAGGTTCTCCCACCGGGCGAACGTCGCTCAAATCGATGAATACTTGAACTTCTCCTGCAAATCTTTCATCTGTGGATAATTCCAGCAAAGTTTGATAGGATTTTACCCAACCCTGGCGAGAATCTCCGACATAAATAGTTGCGGTTTTTTCGTCTATTTTTACTTCTGTTTCTTGACGGCGCGACTGGGCGGGTGTAGAGCCGATTTCGCCTTGCATGGTTAGGGTTAAACGGTTGCGAATCGGTGGCAGTTGGTTGATATATTGTGGTTCCAAGACTGCCCCAGTGCCGCAGCCCATCATTGCCAAATCCATCAACAAACCAAAGGAACGCCAGTCGAGAATATTTGTTGAGGAGCAATTATATGCGCCGGAAAAATTCTCTGGTTGCTCGATCCATTTGCTGCCACCTACCCACAGCCAGCGGCCTGAAGCGAGGGTTTTGAGCTGGTTTTGCATCCGGTGCAGCAGTTGTGTTTCTTCGGGGGTGAGGTTTCCAAGCTTTTGCAGCCCCTTGACTGTTCGATCGCACACTTCCTCCCAAGTCTCCCGCCCTGTCTCGGTACGGCGGCTGTAAGTCCTAAAAAATACTGGATTGGCTGCGGGTGCTGTTTCGGGAAAATCGGACAGGTTGCGTTGATCGCTGGCACTCGATCGCTCTAATTCTCTAACCATAGGTTGTGTACTGACGTGTCGGAATAAATCAACAGACTACGAATATACAACAGGATTCAGATTTAGGGTTAAAGGTTAATATATTTGACAATTTGCACTAAATATGGGGCACAGAAGTGTACAAGCTCGATCGGGCGAGCTCCTCAAAACTTGACAAAAAAACCCGATTTCTTCCTGAAACCGGGTGAATACCAAATCTTGTCAATTGTCAATCCTTTGTCAATAAAAACTCAATATTGGGTAACAGCGGGTCTTGAACAACCCCCACACCGTTAAAGCCCCAACGTTCAAGTAGCTTTTTTACCTGAGAACCGGAAATCGATTCTACTCCAAATCGATCGGCAACATCAGCAGCGTGGGCATTGAGATAGCTCAAAGCGTCATAGTCTTCGCGAAACATCAGCAGGTAACTCACTGCCGCATCTGGATTGGGATTCGCGGACAAATATTTGCCGTCACTGCGGGAACGTAGCAAGTAAAAAACTTGAGATAACATATTATCTTGGTTTGCAAAATAATAGATTAACTCAAATTGGGCATTGGGAATCGGGAATCGGGAATTGGGCATTGGTAAATTAAAAAAGTTTAATTATTTTTCTTCCTTCTTCCTTCTTCCTTCTTCCTTCTTCCTTCTTCCTTCTTCCTTCTTCTTCCTTCCCCTATTTAAATCAAAGTCAGTGCTAAGCCTTTAATCCCTCGCCCGTCACCAATTTGACCGACAATCGAAGCTTGACCAGTCGTCAAATTGATATTGTACAGGCTGGAAACTCCGCCAACCTCGATCGCAGCCAAAGCCGTCTCGTTACCGCCAACACTCCTGACATCAAAGCCGAGAACGGTACCAGCATCAATTCCCAAAGATCCGATCGTATTCAACACCCCATTATTCGGCGGATCTTGTCGCACCAAAATGTCTAAATTGGTGTCAATTGCAAATAGTGTCGTCGAATTTGCCCCTGCAAAGTTATTCACATACGCAGCAGCAGCAGCCGCGCCGGGATTGCCAAAATTGCGATCGCCCGCAGCATAAGCCAAATTCCCGTCGAGTTGAACTCCCCCCGTCAGCGTGTCAAAATCCACAAGTGCCCCCGTATCCGGGTTGAGGCGGGCGTTTTGACCGGCTTGATTGACAAAGCGAATTCGATCGACTGTCGGATTGAAATCAAAACCCGCAGCCCCCGGAGTTAGGGGAACAGCAAACTGGCCACTACCGACTGCACTTGCTTGCCCAGTAACTGGATTAATCGCGTACAAGCGATTGCTAGAACCCACACCGTATAGCACACCGTTAGCGGGGCGAAAATCAATTCCCAGCAAACTTTCTCCAGGCTGCAACCCTGTAACTGCTGCATCACTGAGAATCGCCCGCGGTGCCGCCTCATTTAAACCGACAATTGTTTCAGCGCCATTTCTAACAGTTAAAGCGTAAGCTGTAGGCAAAGGCAAAGCCAAACCGTTAATCTGTCTCCCGTCGGCAATTTGACCGACAAAGGAAGCTTGACCGCTACTTAAATTGATATTGTACAAGCCGGAAATGCCACCAACTTCCAGCGCCGCCACTGCCACCTCGCGGCCGCCAATACTCCTGACATCAAAGCCGAGAACGCTATTCGCATCAACTCCCAAAGATCCGATCGTATTCAACCCTCCATTATTCGGCGGATCTTGTCGCACCAAAACATCCAAATCGCTGTCAATTACAAACAGCGTTGTCGAAGTTGCCCCTGCAAAGTTATTCACATACGCAGCCCCTGCTGCCGCCGGATTTGACCCAAAATTGCGATCGCCCGCAACATAAGCTAAATTCCCGTCGAGTTGAATTCCCCCCGCCAGCGTGTCAAAATCCACAAGTGTCCCGTTATCCGGGTTGAGGCGGGCGTTTTGATCGGCTTGATTGACAAACCGAATTCGATCGACTGTGGGATTGAAATCAAAACCCGCAGCCCCCGGAGTTAGGGGAACAGCAAACTCCCCGTTACCGACTGGACTTGCTTCCCCAGTCATCGGATTGACAGTATACAAGCGATTGCTAGAACCCACACCGTAAAGCAAACCGTTAGCCGGCCGATAATCAATTCCCAGCAAACTTTCTCCCGCTTGCAATCCAGTCACGGGCAAATCTGTGATGACACTTCCCGGATTGGAAAGACTAAAACCGACAATCCGATTAGCAGGAGTTAAAGCATAAGCCGTTGTCCGGGCTGGAGGCGGGGGGCTGGGAACAACGCTGCCAATATTATTAGTGAAACTTGCCTGGTTAATCGCACTTTGCCTCACCCCTCTGAGAGTAGCGAGAAATTCTCCTGTTACCCGGTCTTGAATAACAGTATCGTTTCCAGCTTCCAGAATATTCAAGTCGCTAAAACTGAGACCTTCCCCCAAACCGATTAAATCTGTACCTGGTACAAAATCGGCGATCAGGTCGGCATTTGCCAAACTAACACCGCCACTGGTACGGGAAGGGTCAGCCTCAGCGTAGCGCCTCAAAACAAATAGGTCTGCCCCGTCTCCGCCTATCAGGATATCAGTATCTCGATCGCCCGACAAAACATCATTGCCAGAGTTGCCCGATATGGAATCGCTGCCTTTTCCGCCCACTAAAAAATCGTTACCTTCTCCGCCGTTAATAATGTCGTTATCTAAATCTCCAAAAAGCGAATCTTGACCAGAATTGCCATCAATTAAATCGCTTTGCTTACCTCCATAAATGCTGTCATTACCAGAGTTTCCGGCAATGGTGTCAGTGCCCATCAAACCAAAAATCAGGTCATCTTCCGGAGTTCCTGCTAGCAAGTCTGCTTGGCCGGTGCCTCTAATTTCTGCCATTTTCTAATCAGCCTCTAAATTTGATACTTCTGTTGCCTAACGGCGGTGGTATTCTCAGTTAAAATATCACAAGTTCGCACTTTTAGGATAGTTTTTGTTATTTTCGGCTGTAGGGGTGGGTTGCCATAAAAGTATTACAGGCAGATCAAATGATATATAAACCAGCCACCGGGTTCAAATAAACCCAATCCTAAATAAAGATCACTTAGCCGTATTTTATAGTTGGCTGTGTAGCCAAGGGCGATCGCAGCTCAACTGCAAACAGGCAAGCTGAAATTTTTAGCGGTGCGAACCTATGAAATTTTGTACTGCGTTCATTAGTAATATACGCTGACTCTATAATTTTGGATCTGTACGGTCAGAAATTATTTTTTAACTTTAATCTTAAAGCCTGCGACGGTGGGCTTTGTGTGTAGCGGCGACAACCATCATCAAGTCTGCACGGAAAATTCCTGTGGATCGATATCCCAATTTACCCAGCGAATTGCCTCCCTAGCAGATGTCAGGTTAGGCGGCACTCTCAAAGCGTGAATGAATCCCGTACTTGGACAAGTCATTTTTAACAAACAAATCGGCTCGACATCGGCATTATCTATTTGTAATAGTGCATATTCCTGCCAACTATCTATTTTTTTTGCTGACAATTCTTGAATCATGCGAGCGTAACTAATCCCTTGAATTAACACTCGCCTCAGCTCGGCATTCTCTTCTACTAAAAGCCATTGGGATTGCCATTTATTTGGGTGGACTTTGCCGTATTCTTCCGGCAATTTGACACCATGATAATAGTAAAAATTCCATCCGTCGGCAAACTCGATCGCAGGTTCTGCTTCCGCGTACAAGCGGTTTTGACTGTCAAAGCGCAGGTGGCGCGGGCGATCGCACACCGCGCAAAACTTTTCAAAGGGAAATATCCAACCGCAATGCTCGAAAAGCAGCTTTTGACAGCGAAGTATTTCTTGTGCCTTTTGGGAAATATTGACGCCTAGTGAAGAGATATAAAGTTCACTCAAATAGATTTCTCTACACAAAGTCGTGGGGGTTTCAGGGTATTTCAAGCCTAACAAATCAGCGGGAAAAACATTCCCCATCCTTCGTTCCGATTGCTCAAATTCGTCAACCAATTCCCTCATGAGCGAACTCAGTATGCTGTCTGCTTCGGGCTCGATCCTTATGCGCCGGAACTCATACTCCCACACCGCCGGACTTGCAAATTCTCTCACAATCGATGGGAACACGGAGATCCATTTCCAGTCTAGCTTTTTCCCCAATCTATTTCCATCTCCTTCGTTTGACCAGTTTGGTGAATGGTCGCCTTTTGACAAGTTGAAGATTTGGAGAAAAGCGTCGCGGGGACTGCTGTAAACAATAACGGATGGTTCTTCTAGGCCAATAGCGGCATAGGCAACTTTGACTGCTTCTGTTGCTTTTTGAGCATCAATTTGCCTAGTAGAGAGAGTAAGACGTTTCTGCGCGAGTTCGCCTAACACGCACAGACCGGTAATTTGAATGTTGTAGAGATTCACTCCTGTCAGATTGGTGAGCTTACGCAAGGCGCTGATGTCGGTAATTTGATTGTCGCACAGCTCGAGTCTGGTCAGATTGATGAGCGAGCCGAGAGAGCTGATGTCGGTAATTTCAATGGTGCTGAGAAACAGTGCTGTCAGATTGGTGAGCGAGCCGAGGACGCTGATGTCGGTAATTTGATTGTTGTCAAGAGACAGTATTGTCAGATTGGTGAGCGAGCCGAGGGAGCTGATGTCGGTAATTTGATTGTCGTTAAGAAACAGTGTTGTCAGGTTGGTGAGCGAGCCGAGGGAGCTGATGTCGGTAATTTGATTGTCGTTAAGAAACAGTGTTGTCAGATTGGTGAGCGAGCCGAGGACGCTGATGTCGGTAATTTGATTGTTGTCAAGATACAGTATTGTCATGCTTGAAAGTATCTGCTCCGCTGCTTCAGGGTCATCAGTGACAGCCTTGTTTAACAACACTTTAACTGTGTACCTTGCCGATTCTGAAAGACTGTCAATATGTCTGCACCAGTCGGCAAAGCGGCTAAAAATCATTGGCTGGTTTGGTTGTTTTTCTGACATAAAACACTCGGAAAGGGACAAAATTTTATTTACAACTGACATCTTGCACCAATATCAATAAGGGGCTTTTTTTGTGGGTGGGAGCGGGTTTGTTTAACCTGTCTGTATTATTTAAAACTGTTGGTGAGACCGCCCCTACAGATTATTTAGAATGGTGCAAGATTTAAGTTACAACTGACATCTTCTCACTGAGTTAAGTCTTCTATTTCAAATCTTCCAGCTTGATCCGAGGATCGACAGCTTTCAGCAGCCAATCCGCCAACAAATTCCCAACAATCAACATCGCCGCACCCATCATCAAACTTGCCATTACTAAATACAAATCTTGATTGTTCACCGCCTCCAAATTCAGCTTTCCCAAACCCGGCTAATTAAAGAAATATTCGGCAATAAACGCACCGCTCAACAAACTAGCTTGCCTCAAAACCCAATAGCGTAATCAACGGATTAACAGCATTCCGCAAAGCGTGAATGTAAATTACTCGATCGTCCGCCAAACAGGCGATCCCGTGCTTTTCGGATGTAATCTTGACGCAGTACGTCCAACAATTGTCCGCGCCTCAATCTTTGCCGGCCAGCAAAACCAGTAAGGCTCAAAGCGACTGTTGGCAAAATTAAGTGCCAGCCGTAATCGAGGATTTGACCCCACATTCGGTAAGTCAGCGTGGTCAATACTCGTCATTCCTCCGACGGGAAACAGAGGCTTCGTATTCTGAGCAAAAAATAGCAGCAGCTTTGCTGCGAGCGAGCTGGGAAATCCTTGTCCAGTGTAGCTGACTACTTGTAGAAATCCCTCGCCACAATTATATCAAGTCTGCACGGAAAATTCCTCTGGATCAATATCCCAATTTACCCAGCGAATTGCCTCCCTCGCTGATGTCAGGTCAGGCGGCACTCTCAAAGCGTGAATGAATCCCGTACTTGGACAAGTCATTTTTAACAAAATAATCGGCTCGACATCATAGGCGTCATCTATATCATCGGCGTCATCTATTTGTAATAGTGCATACTCCTGCCAACTATCTATTTGTTTTGCTGACAATTCTTGACAAATGCGAGCGTAACCAATTTCTTCAATTAACACTCGCCGAACTTCGGCATTATCTTCTGCTAAAATCCATTGGGATTGCCATTGATTTGGGTGGACTTTGCCATATTCTTCAGGCAATCTGACACCGTGATAATAATAAAAATTCCATCCATCCGCAAACTCAATGGCAGGTTCTCCTTCCGCGTGCAAGCGGTTTTGACTGTCAAAGCGCAGGTGGCGCGGGCGATCGCACACCGCGCAAATTTTTTCAAAGGGAAATATCCAACCGCAATGCTCGAAAAGCTGCTTTTGGCAGTGATGTATTTCTTGAGCTTTTTGGGAAATATTGACGCCTAATGAAGAAATATACCATTGAGTCAAATAGATTTCTTTAAACAAAGTCGTGGGGGTTTCAGCGGATTTCAGGTATAACAAATGAGCGGGAAAAAAAATCCCCATCGTTCGTTCCGATCGAGCATATTCCTCAACAACTTCGTACATTAGCGAACTCAGTGTGCTGTCTGCTTCGGACTCGATCGTCATGCGATCAAGCTCATACTCCCACACCGCCGGATTTGTAAATTCTCTCACAATCGATGGGGACATCCATTTCCACTCTAGCTTTTTCCCCAATCTATCCCAATGCTCTTCCTTTGACCAGTTTGGTGAATGGTCGCCTTTGGGCAAGTTGAAGAGTTGGAGAAAAGCATCGCGGGGACTGCTGCAAACAATAACGGAGGGTTCTTCTAAGCCAATAGTGGCATAGGCAACTTTGACTGCTTCTGTGGCTTTTTGAGCATCAATTGGCGTAGTCGAGAGAGTAAGACGTTTTTGTGCGAGGAGGCCTAACACGCTGATATCAGTAATTTTATTTCTGCACAGATCCAGTGTTGTCAGATTGGTGAGCTTACGCAAGGCGCTGATGTCGGTAATTTGATTGCCGCCGAGATGCAGTGTTGTCAGATTGGTGAGCTTACGCAAGGCGCTGATGTCGGTAATTTGATTGTGGTAGAGATTCAGTGTGGTCAGATTGGTGAGCGAGCCGAGAAAGCTGATGTCGGTAATTCCATTGCTGTCGAGATTGAGTGTGGTTAGATTGGTGAGCAAGCCGAGGAAGCTGATGTCGGCAATTTTATTTCTGCACAGATCCAGTGTTGTCAGATTGGTGAGCGAGCCGAGGAAGCTGATGTCGGTAATTTTATTGTTTTCGAGAGAAAGTGTTGTCAGATTGGTGAGCGAGCCGAGGAAGCTGATGTCGGTAATTTGGTTGCGCCAGAGATCGAGTGTGGTCAGATTGGTGAGCGAGCCGAGGAAGCTGATGTCGGTAATTTGATTGTTGTAGAGATTCAGTGTGGTCAGATTGGTGAGCCAGCCGACGAAGCTGATGTCGGTAATTTTATTGTCGCCGAAATCCAGTGTGGTCAGATTGGTGAGCGAGCCGAGGGAGCTGATGTCGGTAATTTGATTGCCGCGGAGAGACAGTGTTGTCAGATTGGTGAGCGAACCGAGAGAGCTGATGTCGCTAATTTGATTGTAGCTGAGATCCAGTGTGGTCAGATTGGTGAGCCAGCCGACGAAGCTGATGTCGGTAATTCGATTTCTGTTGAGATCGAGTTCTGTCATGCTTGAAAGTATCTGCTCCGCTGCTTCAGGGTCATCAGTGCCAGCTTTTTTTAACAACACTTTAACTGTGTGCCTTGCCTCTTCTGAAAGACTGTCAATATGCCTGCACCAGTCGGCAAAGCGGCTAAAACTCATTACATCGTTTGGTTGTTTTTCTGACATAAAACACTCCGAGATTGGTCAGGGGGCATGGGGCATAGGGGATGGGTAATGGGAATACTGTTGACTGTTGACTGTTGACTATTGACTATAGCAAGTCTATTTGAGTCGTGAATGTAGAACAACCTGAAACGCTTGTGATGATTGAATCGATTGTTTACAAATCAAATGGTTTTGCTATATTGACTATTACAAATCGCCCTTGCGTACCTCATATTACTGAATTAAGTCTTCTATTTCAAATCTTCCAGCTTAATCCGAGGATCGACAGCTTTCAGCAGCAAATCTGCCAACAAATTCCCAACAATCAACATGGTCGCACCCATCATCAAACTTGCCATTACTAAATACAAATCTTGATTGTTCACCGCCTCCAAAGTCAGCTTTCCCAAACCTGGCCAATTAAAGAAAAATTCCGCAATAAACGCACCGCTCAACAAACTAGCAAACTCAAAACCCAATAGCGTAATCAACGGATTAACAGCATTCCGCAAAGCATGAATGTAAATTACTCGATCGTCCGGCAAACCTTTCGCCCTTGCCGTTCGGATGTAATCTTGACGCAGCACGTCTAACAATTGTCCGCGCATCAATCTTTGCAAACCAGCAAAACCAGTAACGCTGAGGGCGACTGTTGGCAAAATTAAGTGCCAGCCGTAATCGAGAATTTGACCCCACCAAGGTAAGTCTGCATGGTCAATGCTTGTCATTCCTCCGACGGGAAACAGAGGCGAAGTATTCTGTGCGAAAAATAGCAGCAGTAACGCTGTGATAAAGCTCGGAAATCCTTGTCCGGTGTAGCTAACTACTTGCAGAACTCGATCGACTGTGCGGTTTTGATTGACGGCGGCGACAATTCCCAAGGGAATCGCGATCGCCCAAGTTACAATCAAAGATGCGATCGCCATTAATAACGTCGCCGGTACCCGTTCCCACAGCAGCGAAGCTACGGATCGCTGATACACAAAACTCGTGCCAAAATTTCCCCGCGTCACAATTTGTTGCAGCCACAGCCAATACTGCACAATCGCTGGTTTATCTAAGCCGAACTGCTGTTCGAGCTGCTTGAGTGTCTCCGGCGAAATCTTCGGATTTTGGCTCAAAGTATCCAAGTAATTTCCCGGTGCTAGTTCAATAATTGCAAAACAAAGCATCGATGCCAAAAATAGCGTTAAAAGTGCCTGCAACAGTCGCTTGAAAACATAAGTAAATGTTTCCCCAGCAAACAGAGAACTCAATAATTGCCAATTTCGATTAGATTTAATAGAAGTCATACGATTTTAGATTTTAGATTTTAGATTTTAGATTGGAAGAATTGTGAATGATATTAATGCCGATTGCATCGGAATTATGTAACCACAGAGAACGCAGAGATCGCAGAGAAAGAGAAGAGAGAGATGAATAATTCCGATGCAAAGCTCAAGAATATTATTTGTCAACAGTCAACTGTTGACAGTTGACTGCCAACAGTTAACTAACTAATATTCAACTAGCGTGACGATCGGCACATCGGGCAATTTCTGCCTGCCGCCCAAAGCCTGCAATTCAATGATAAAAGCAAAACCGACAAGCTCGCAGCCACCTTGCTCCAGCAACTTAGCCGTCGCCGCCGCTGTTCCGCCAGTGGCGATTAAATCGTCCACAATCAGCACCCGGCTACCGGAAGTCATCGCATCTTGGTGCATCTCCAGTCGATCGACACCGTATTCCAATTCGTACTCAGCAAAATGAACCGCACCTGGCAGTTTCCCTGGTTTGCGGACAGGAATAAAGCCTATTCCCATTTTATAAGCCAACGGCGCGCCAAAGATAAAGCCTCGCGATTCCATCCCCACCACATAGTCAACAGACATTGCCGAGCATTTTTCGGCTAAGCTGTCAATGGTGTAGCTCAGCCCTTGCGGGTCGCGCAGCAAAGTTGTAATGTCTCGAAACATAATTCCCGGCTTTGGGAAATCAGGAATGTCGCGAATCAGAGATTTGAGATCCATAAGCTTGCAGATCGGGGTTGAGGGTAACGAGGCATCAAAAATGGTACAATAATAACGTCAAAATTTAAAAATTTAAAAATAAAAATTAAAACTAACAGCTTCTTTAATTTTTATTCTTTAATTGCTTAATCCTTTACGTACTATGTAAACAAATGTCATAATTCCCTAACAACAGGGTTGAATATCAACATTTGTCACCCTATGATCTAAAGTCAAAAATCTAATATCTAAAATCCAATGATTAAATTGGCAGCACGAGTGGGTGAGGTTTCTCCTTCTATAACCTTGGCGATCGCCGCTAAGGCTAAAGCCATGAAGGCCGAAGGGATTGATGTCTGTAGTTTGAGTACGGGAGAACCCGACTTTGATACGCCCGAACACATTAAAGCAGCGGCAAAACAAGCTTTAGACGCGGGGAAGACTAAGTATGGCCCTGTGTCTGGGGAACCGCAGTTAAAAGCTGCGATCGCCCGCAAACTCCGCGATGACAACAATCTCAACTATCAACCGGAAAATATTATTGTCACCAACGGCGGCAAGCATTCCCTCTACAATCTGATGATGGCTCTGATCGAGCCTGGAGAGGAAGTAATTATTCCTGCTCCCTACTGGCTAAGCTACCCTGAAATGGTGAAACTCGCTAGTGGCAAGCCAGTAATTGTACGGACTGATGCTTCTACAGGATATAAAATTACACCGGAACAACTGAGTCGAGCGATTACTCCCAAAACCAAGTTATTTGTACTGAATTCGCCTTCTAACCCGACGGGAATGGTGTATACTCCGGCGGAAATCAAAGCCTTGGCCGAGGTGATAGTCGATCGAGATATTTTAGTCGTTGCTGACGAAATTTACGAAAAAATTATATATGACGACGCCCAACACGTCAGCATCGGTTCCTTGGGCAAAGAAATCTTCGATCGCACCCTGATCAGCAGCGGTTTTGCTAAAGCTTACTCGATGACAGGCTGGCGAATCGGTTATTTGGCCGGGCCGATCGAATTAATCAAAGCCACCAGCACCATTCAAGGTCACAGTACCTCAAACGTGTGTACCTTTGCACAGTACGGTGCGATCGCAGCTTTGGAAAGCAGTCAAGAGTCTGTCGAAACAATGCGTCTAGCTTTTGCCGAAAGGCGTCAGGTAATATTTGAATTACTCGATGCTGTCCCTGGAATTAGCTGTATTAAACCAGACGGTGCTTTCTATATGTTTGTCAACATCAGCAAGACGGGAATGAATTCTTTGGAATTTTGCGACGCTTTCTTAGAACAGCAGCAAGTAGCAGTTATTCCGGGGATTGCATTTGGTGCAGACGACCATATTCGCTTGTCTTACGCTACCGATTTAGGCACAATTAAAAAAGCCGTAGAAAGGCTCGATAAATTTGTCCGCAGCCTCTAAAAATTAGTCATTAGTCATTAGTCATTAGTCATTAGTCATTAGTCATTTGTTCTTGGTAGCAACTGACTAATTACCGATCTCTGTTGACTATTGACTGACTACTGCTGACTGTTGACTAATACGAATTTAAAAAACTCTTGCTATAGTAATTGTCTTATATAAATTATCGTTCATTCACTCTCACCATCGGCCGGACACGGCAGTGCCGTTTCCCTACAGACGATAGCTGATAATTTATATGTCGCACTACTTTTGTGAATTGGTATAACTACTGCTGACAAATGACCAATGACTAATGACCAATGACTAATGACTAATGACTAATACCTAAAGCTGTTTAGTCATAATCTCTTTGAGCAAATCCAGTCCCTTCTTAACTCGCCGAGAAACAGTCACCGCACTGATACCCAAGCGTTCAGCCGTTTCCTTCTGCGTCAAATCGTAGAGAAAAACAAACTCCAATATCTCGCGAGTCCGTTGTTCCAACATAGCCAAAGCTTGCTGTACGCGAATTTGATCCTCTTGCGCCAACTGAAAACTCCGATACTTGCTATCGGGCACCAATTCTCCCAGACAAGTCGCCCCCTCATCTTCATCTTGCATCGGCGCGTCCAAACTTAGAGGCGATCTGTTGAGATGGGCCAACTTAATTTCTTGCCATTCTTGTAAAGAAACCTCAAGGACTGCTGCTACTTCAGCATCCGTAGGTTTGCGGTTTAACTGCACCTGCAACTCCTTGATCGCTGCTACTGATTTGCGTTCCAGGGACTGCCAGTGGCGGGGAAACCGCACAGAAGGGCTTTTGTCCCGCAAGTAGTGTTGAATTTCGCCCCGAATGTAGGGAATGGCAAAGGAACTAAAAGCGTGCCCCTTCGCGATATCAAACCGCTCGATCGCCCTGATCAACCCAATACATCCGACTTGCAGCAAATCGTCGTAGCTTTCACCGCACTGGTTGATCCAGTGGTAAACTTCTTTTCTGACCAGTCCAATATTCAGTTTTACTAACTGATTGCGGATTTCATTCGATCCAGAAAGTTGGTACTCGCGCAACAATTGCAAATTTTCGCTTTTTAGCTCGTTCGGCAGTGTGGTAGACATGGTGGCATAAGGGTGGGTAGAGCAGAGGACTGAGGTTGCTTTAGATCTAGCTTCTAATCTAGTCTAAAAAAATTCACTTTTAGGTAGTGTAATCCTAGCACTTAATAGGTGTGATAGCGGACACACCAGTTGAGTTTTCGGTACGTGAACGGATTTAGTGGGATTCTCCGAAGTTTTTCGGCATAAGGCAGACTTTTACCAGGTAGAACGCCTTCGACCGCATCCCCAATTTAACCAGGTTTTTTGAAAAAAATATTATAAACTGAAAGCGGTTTGAATACAATACTTTAATTAATAAAAAATCCTAACTTCATAACTTGCGAATGACCACTATTTAATCAGAAATTTAGTCATTAGTCAACAGTCCTAAGTTATGTTGCTCAAGACTGTTGGCTAATGAAGGGCGAGCAGGAGCTTTATGGCCAGAAACTGCTCAAGTTCGATCGATCCAGAAAGCCAATTTTATGACACAGAAGGCTCAATGCGAGCGTAAAACAAACCCCGAATTTTAACGTCCAGAGCCGGTCTAGCTCCCAAATCAGTATCAGAAGGCTGCGTGCTCTCAAAAATCCCGCCAACTTCGCCAGTGGCGCTGTTGACTTTAGCAACTTGGAGAGAAATTTTGCCCGCCTTGGTGCGCGTGTCAGCTACCTTAACATTAGCCCGCACACGTTTGGAATTGTCAGTAGCCGGAAGCGCTACAGCATTGTCGTAGCCAGTCGATACCCCGCGAGCTTTAGGATCTAAAAAGCCTGCGCTGCGGTAAGAAGGAACGTTAAACTCCCCTCTCAAATCGGTGGAAGTATTGATAGCAACCACTCCCGGTTCGGAACTTGCAACTAGCTGTTTAATGGTAAACAAGAAAGGTACTTGCTCTCCGCCCGGTAACTGAATCGTAATAGCTTGAAAATCCAAGCCGTCTTCTTCTGTGAAAGTCAGAGTTCCGTCTGTACCGACCTTGAGCGTACCTTGAACTTGGTCAATGCTCGACGTGAACCGGGTCAGCAATTTACCAGGCACAAATTCCGCTTCTTGGCGTTTGTTTGCTGGTTCTTCCTTCACAAAATAAGTTGTGGGCTGCAAACACAAACCAGTCAGTTTATAGGTGGCGCCCGCTTCGATGGGGATCGATCCCCGAGAAGTTTCTGCCAAGCTAGGGCAGTTATTAGCCAAGCCAGTACCTCTAATCTCGTCGTAGGTGAGCAACTCAGTAGTCGCTACCGTCGTGTCAGGAGCAGAAGAACAAGCAACCAGCGCACTCATGCAAAATGCTAAAAGTGCAACAATTAAAGCACGATATTTCATTGCAAACCTCAATATCCAACATCGGATTATATTAAGAAAAAGCCCTACTTCGAGCAAAATATAATTGCCCGCCGGCAGGCTAGGCCAGCGCTTAGGGCAGCATTTAGATCCAGATCGCTCGCTTCACCGACACCGGCATTGACTCCAAAAATCAAGCTAGTGTGCCGTGAAAATAAGCATGAACTTATGATTTCTCAATCGTGTTCGGATCGCAGCCCAATACACATGGTACGACGGGTTGTGCTCTTTTCCTGACTTGGACTGCAAATTAATATTGCTTAAGTCAACCTACTTAAGTTACTTTGCTTATGACCCCGAATGGCGATCGCGACTAGCTCGATTAGTCGGTTGACCAAAAGGCTGGGGACAAAGGCCTTGTAGATTTCAAAGGAAGCAGCAGTATGGACAACGGCAAAGATTTAGAGTCAGAAAAGTTGCAGTCTCAAATGCAATCGCTGACAGAGGCGATTCGGACTTTAGGCGAAAGTTGTCAGGGAGACAGTCTGCTGCTTTTGGCCCTGCTGCGGAGGCTGGAAGCTTCGCACCGGGAAATTCGGGACGGTTTGTTTCAAGCGTCTTTTCCCGACAACCGCCAAGCACTTTACAAACTGCTTAGGAATATTGAGGCCAATGGCGGCTGGCCTTACATCCACCGCATGAAACTTCGATCGCTCTTGGGGTACAGCCAACAATTATCTCCCCTAGAAGATTCTCCAGCCGAGTCGTCAGAAGAGTCGGCCGAAACTCCCCAAGACGTTAAATAGTTTTGAGTGATGAGTTTAGTGAGTTTTACATTAACTCATCACTCCTCAGTGAGCTGCGCGATCGCGCTTAGAACTAGAAAGGTGTAGGAGGTAAGGGTAGCGGGTTGGGCACCGTCGGGAATATCGGCGTCTGGCCCTGCATTTGCAATAGTCTGGGAGTCGGAGGGATCGAACTAATTGATAGCAGAGGCGAATCAGGCACGCTAACAGTCGGCGGAATCGGAATCCTCGTAGTAGTCGGCGTGGGAGTCGGAGTCGGTGCTGCTGTGGGAGTCGGAGTCGGTGCTGCTGTGGGAGTCGGAGTCGGTGCTGCTGTGGGAGTCGGAGTTGGTGCTGCGGTGGGAGTCGGAGTTGGTGCTGCTGTGGGAGTCGGAGTTGGTGCTTCCGTGAGAGTTGGAGTCGGTGCTTCCGTGGGAGTTGGAGTCGGTGCTTCCGTGGGAGTTGGAGGCGGAGTTGGAAGTGATTCTGTAGTTGAAGTTTGAGGTTGAGCTGGATCTGTAATTGTGCTTGTAACTGTAGTTGTAGTTGTAGTGGTAATGGTGGTTGGCCTGGGAGTAGCCGTCCCAGTCACAGCGATAAAATCATTCGCTTCGATCAGCGCCGCTGGAGTGTCGATCAAAATTGCTAAAAGCTTGCCGTCGAGCGTCGTAATTACTGTATCCCTGACATTTGCACCGTTGCCTTGGGTAACTAGCAGTTGAGCGAAAGATAAATTGCTCGGCAGTCCAAAGAAATCCTCTGTGTCATTGTAATCAGTAATTAAAGCCAGACTGCCAGGCCCGGCTCCCAATCCAAAAACATCGCTGCCGCTGCCGCCAGTCAGAGTATCCGAACCCTCGCCTCCGATTAAAGAATCATTACCCTCTGCTCCAAATAAATTATCATTGCCGAAACCGCCCAAAATTGTATCGTCGCCGATACCTCCAGCCAAGGAGTCATCGCCAAAACCACCGTCGATACCATCATTACCTTTGCCACCAAACAGAAAGTCATTACCTTCTTCTCCCAGTACCGAGTCGTCGGCTTCATCGCCGCGAAGGGTATCGGAACCGGTGCCGCCAAAAACTGTATCGTCAGCCTTGCCGCCGAATATCTGGTCATTACCAGCATCTCCGAAGAGCGAATCGTTGTCGGCATTGCCGTACAAAGTGTCGTCGCCGTCGCCGCCGGTCAAATAATCGTTGCCCTCAGCGCCCAACATTTGATCTCTACCACTGCCGCCGTTGAGAGAATCGTTCCCCGCATTCCCGTAGAGAAAGTCGTCATCAGCATTGCCGAACACGGAATCGTCGCCGTCATTCCCTGTGAGGGTGTCGTTGCCAGTACCGCCGGCAATTACATCAAAGCCTCCGTTGCCAAAAACTAAGTCGTCCCCTGCATCTCCCAACACGCTGTCTATCCCGTCGTTGCCTTCGAGGATGTCGTTGCCTAAACCGCCACGAATCGAGTCGTCGCCGTTTCCGCCGGAAGCAAAATCGCGGCCTTGGTTGCCAATAAGTTCGTCATTTCCTTCACCGCCAATCAGCGAATCTGCTCCGTCACCTCCAAGAAGCTGGTCGTTGCCGCCGTCGCCCTCTAGGGTGTCATCTCCTCCCGCACCCAGGGGCGTGTCATCGCCATCTAAGGCGCGAATTCGATCGCTCAGCGGAGTTCCTAGAATAAAGTCGTTGCTGTCTGTGCCGATCAGATTTGCCATACGGGATACACCGCTCCTAAATCAAATAAATTGTTTGAAATTATGTTAATCGCCTTCATGACAAGGGATTGCTGCTTGCCTAGGTTAGCATAATTGAGATTTTGGCAATCTGGCGAAGGGGCGCTGGAAGTTTTGCCCGTGTCCGCAATTCCGATCGGGGCTGGTATAATGCCCGATTAGTCATTAGTCATTAGTCATTAGTCATTAGTCATTAGTCATTAGTCATTAGTCATTAGTCATCAGTCAACAGTCAACAGTCAACAGTCAACAGTTAACAGTTAACAGTCAACAGTCAACAGTCAACTTTTATTCAGTAACAGGTAACACTATCTCAAATTCACTCCCTCCCCCCAAAATAGAATTGACATTAATTGTTCCACCGTGGATTTCGACTACAATCTGGCGGGCGATCGCCAATCCTAAACCAGTGCCTTTTCCTACTGCCTTCGTGGTGAATAGATGGTCAAAAATCCGCTGTTTCACTGCTTCCGTCATACCCGCACCGTTATCGGCAATCTGAATTTTGATGTGTCGATCGCCCGACAGACTGGTACGAACTTTGATACAGTAGGGATTTGCTTTAATCGCCTCCAAACTGCGTCCTTGGTTTGATTCTTCTAGAGCATCGATCGCGTTAGCAAGCAGGTTCATAAAGACTTGGTTCAGTTGACCGGGAAAGCATTCGATTGGGGGGAGATTGCCGTAGTCTGTGACGACTTCGATCGCGGGATGGTGTTCGTTGGCCTTGAGCCGATGTTTCAAAATTAAGATGGTGCTGTCAATCCCCTCATGGATATTAAACGGAACTTTGTAGTCTTTATCGGCTCTGGAGAAGGTGCGGAGGCTGGTGCTAATGCCGCGAATGCGATCGCATCCCACTTTCATCGACAACAGCATCTTTGGCAAATCTTCTAAGGCATACTCTAAATCCATATCCTCAGCATCTTCTTCGATTTCCTCCCCGGGATTTGGCAGTTTTTCTTGGTATAATTTTAAGTGGGAAATCAGATCTTTGATCGTGGTGGTTGCTTCCTCAATATTGCCGCTAATAAAGCCGACAGGATTATTGATTTCGTGGGCTATTCCTGTGACTAGATTGCCCAAGGCGGACATTTTTTCGCTTTGCACGATCTGTAACTGTGCTTGCTGCAAATCGAGGAGCGATCGCTCTAATTCTTGTGCATAAGCTTGAGATTGTTGGTACAAGCGGGCATTTTCTAGAGAGATAGCGGCTTGGGCGCACAAAAGTTGGATGACTTCAGTGCGATCGTGTGTAAATGCACCACTTGTCAAGTTATTTTCTAGATAGAGCAACCCGATTAATTTACCCTGATTTAACATCGGCGCGCACAGCAAACTTTTGGGCTTTTCCTGCATCAAATACGGCTCGGCAATAAAATCGTTTTGTACTGCTGCATTATCCAAAACCACAGTTTTGCAAGTCCGCTTAACATAGTTGACCACAGCAGCGGGAACCTCGTCGCTGGCTGACAGCGGTACAGATATGGAGATGACATCTTGATGGAAGGAGGCCACAGCTTCGATTGTGAGATTCCCATCCTTAAGCAACAGGAGAACTGCTTTTTTTGCCCCGGCATTTTCCATCACCACGCACATCAGTGCAGCCAGTAATTTTTCTAATTGAATTTCACTCGATAGAGTTTGGGAGGCTTTAAGAATAGTCGCGAAATCGAGGGCGTGGTAAATAGTGCTACTGCTCGATAGAGTTGTGTGCCAGGTTTGATGTAAAACTGACGATTTATTGATTGTGTGGCTGCGGGTTTCGCTGATTCCAAAACGATTTTCTCTTGCCTGCAATATGGGAGCAAGAAGTTGGGGATAGTGTTTTTCTAAGTCATCGATTTTGGCTTTCGCACCCCAGCGAGCATAACAGTAGTAGGCTTCTTGCATATAAGCTTGCGCCACTTTTTCTTTGCCCCAGTCGAGGTAGAATTTAGCTGCTAGTTCGTTAGCGAGGGCTTCTTCTTGGATGTATTCGTTTTCTTTCGCTCCAGAAATGGCACGATCGTACATTTCAATAGCTTCTGCCCTCTGTTTGGCAACTCGGTATTTCTCTGCTTCTACCAACTGCCACTTATGCAAATAATTCATGGGGGCGTGTTGTGCCCAATGCTGCAACGAAGTTTGATTTTCCTGAACTCGTTGCAACTGCGTTTCTAACTCCGTCTCGGACTCAGGAGTGGCAAGGGCTATGAGTGAGTCATAGAAATATAAACCAGCTTCGGAAATACTTCCTACGCTTCCCGCTATATACTGTCTTGCTTGATCGACATCTACGCAGGCCCAAGCAATGTCTCCCAGCAGGAATCTCAACGTCGCCTTGTACAGATAGAAGATGCAGAGTCGGTAAAAATCGTTAGAGGCAAGCGACTGAGAAATCAGCTTCTCGTCATAGCCTTTCTGTTCAAAGGAAATCTCCAAGTTGTTTGGATTACCCAATAAAAACAGCGTTGTTTCCCAAAAAACCGAACAATAATTTGCCGTCGTTAGTTGGTTGAGGTCGAGTAATTGCTGGCGGTATGCCCGAATTTGGGGCTCAAGTTCTGCCAAAGGTTGACCGCAGCAGTAGGCATTTAGACAAAAAGTATACAAATCATACCCGACAAACTCTAGATTGCCTGTTTCTAATCCGGCTTGATAGCCTGCCTCAAGAATGGGGAGGGTTTCCCGCAAATGCGATTTACGATGGTGCAAACAGAGTCCGAGTGCAGCAAAAGTTGCAGAGCGAATATTTTTGGCATCCGCGCCACTGGCAAGACGATAAGCTAATCGGCCAAATTGATCGGCTACCGTCACATCTTGTAGAAAGTTGTTGAGAATCATCCCATAACAACTATAGCTATAAGCTGAAGTACGACTGTTGCCATATTGGATAGATAAATTTACCTGTAAGGCAGTCACCAGCGCAAACAAAGACGAACCACCCAGATAACAAGCTGTCGCCATAGTTGCCGCCACTTGCATCGCGGCCAGCTTTTGGGTATCCACCATCGCTGGCAGATCAAATAACTCTTCAATGGGTCGATCGCCGATCGAGCTATTAATTTCCTGCACTGCTTGCTGAATATCTTCTGATGTAGCGCTATCGGGCAATTCAACTCCTAATTCTTTGAGAATCAACAAACCGATAGCAATTGCGTCTAAAAACTTGTTCTGGGACGATAATGCCTGAATTTTGACGATGTAAACGCTCACTCGCTCTAGGGGAGTTCTGGTATGATAAATCACAGTGTCAATCCACTGATTCATCTGGTCAAAATCACCACAGAGTGAAGCCACTTCTGCTGCTATGTCGTGCAAGTTCAAGGTCATCTCGTACTGCCGTTGCCAAGCGCTCTCTCCAAGCAAATTTAGCCCGATCGCAGCATACTCGCGAGCAGCTTGATAAGCAGTAGCGCCTCTGGCTTTGCGGCAAGCCGTGAGGTTGAGTTGTGCCAGATGGTCGCGTTCTGTTTGGTCTTCAATCAGCGCAATACCATAATTCAACTGATTGACTACTGAAAAAATTTGCTCTTCTATAGCTGCCGGTGAAATTTGCTGGATCAGTAATTGTCCGATCTGATAGTGAACACGCGATCGCTCTTGTTCGGGAATTAAAGAATAGGCGGCTTGCTGAACGCGATCGTGCAAAAACTTGTAATTTACCACCTCCGAATTTTCGGTCTCCTCCCGTCTTTCTCGCCCGATATAAAACTTGTATATTTCACTTTCAGGCAGGATTAACCCCTCTTGCAAAGCCTTCCACAAATCCGCCGCCGTTTCCGTTTCCAATTGCTGGGAGACAACTGCCAAAGTCCCCAAATCAAACTGATTCCCCACACAAGCAGCCAACTTCAACACATTCTGAGTTCCTGGCGGCAGTTTTTGCAACTGCAACGCCATAAACTCGACCACATCATCCGTCAGCGCTGCCTCCCGAACTCGCACAATATCGCACTGCCAATAACCAGCAACCTGGTCAAACTCAATCAGCCCATCCTGATGCAGTGCTTTGAGAAACTGCGTTGCAAAAAAGGGATTTTTTTTGGTTTTTTGTGCCACCAAATCAGCCAAAGGTCTTGCCCAAGATGGATCGCAATTGAGCGTATCAGCAACCAAATGATTTAGACTTGTTGAACTCAACGGTTCCAGCGTCAGAGTATTCACCATTGCCCCACCTTTGACCATTGCATCCAGTGTCAGCATCAACGGATGTGCTGCCAATACTTCATTATCTCGGTAGGCACCAATTACTAATAAATAGTCGGTTGCTGACTCGGAAACCAGCAGTTGCATTAACCGCAGCGAGGCGGAATCAGCCCACTGCAAGTCATCCAAAAACATCACCAGGGGATGTTCTGGTTTGGTGAACACGCGAATAAAATTTTGAAAGAGCAAATCAAACCGATTTTGGGCCGCAGTTCCTGATAATTCGAGTGCGGGCGGTTGTGCCCCAATAATTTTTTCGAGTTCGGGAATTACTTCAATAATGACTTGTCCGTTATCGCCCACTGCTTGCAATATTTGAGTTTGCCAATTTTTCAACTCCTGGTCACTTGCGCTCAACAATTGTCCCATTAAATCTCGAAATGCTTGGACAAAAGCTGAGAAAGGAATGTTGCTGTTAAATTGGTCGAATTTGCCTTTGATGAAATAGCCGCGCTGGCGAGCAATTGGTTTTTGAACTTCATTTACAATTGCAGTTTTCCCAATCCCAGAAAAACCAGCTACTAGCATCATTTCAGTTGTGCCACTACTGGCGCGATCAAAGGCTTGGAGTAGGGTTTCGACTTCAATTTCGCGACCATAAAGTTTTTCGGGTATCATGAATCGATCGCCCACATCCCTCTGCGCGATCGCAAAACTCTCTATCCTACCGTTTTCTTCAAGTTGCTTCAAACAAAATTCTAAATCTAATTTCAGCCCCAACGCACTCTGATAGCGGCCTTCGGCATTCTTTGCCATTAATTTGCTGACAATCTCCGACAGTATCGGCGGGATTTCGGGATTGATTTCATGCAGTGATGGCGGTTGCTTGGCAATATGACAGTGTACCAATTCCATCGCATCATTGGATTGAAACGGCAATTGTCCCGCCAGCAATTCGTAAAAAGTCACGCCCAAAGAGTAAAAGTCTGTCCGGTAGTCAATCCCCCGATTCATCCTTCCCGTTTGTTCGGGAGACAAATAGCCGAGTGTCCCTTCCAGCACGTTAGGATTCATCAGGGTTTGAGTTTCCCTTGGTAGCAAAGATGCAATACTAAAGTCAATGAGTTTGACTTGTTTTGTTTGGGGATGAATTAAAATATTGGCTGGTTTAATGTCTTTGTGAATTATCCGGTGGCGGTAAAGTATATCTAATATATTGCTCAGGTCGATCGCCACTGACAAAAACTCGCTCAGAGTCGGCGCAGTTTCCCGTTTTTCCGTCCATTCGTCCAGAGAAATTCCCCCAAAGTCTTCCATTACCAACGCATAGCTGTTTTGGTAGGTTTCCAAGCTGTAGGTTTCGATGATTCCGGGCAAGTTGAGGTTTTTGGCGATCGTGTACTGATTGCGAAATTGCACCAGTTCGCTGAAGCTGGGATACTCGTTCTGCAAGACTTTGATGGCGACGGGCTGTTTATCGCCCGTGCGGAAAGCTCGATAAACTAGGGTGCGAGTTCCTGAGTAAATGCGATCGAAAATTTGATAACCTGTCAATGTAAAATTTATACTTGCCATACTTTTATTCTTCCCTTCCTCCGCAGGCTATTTCCACATTAACAGAAGCCAATACAGTTTCCCAGTCCAGTAATTATTAAATTAATATGACATTAACCATCAATATTTGTGATGGGGATCACTTAAATTAAGTATTTTTCAAAGTGAAGCAGACCTATTTTTATTAAAAATTAAATAGCCTCATCCATAGGGGAATCGTGAATAATAAACTAACGCAGCCGATGCCGATCGCAGTTACGGCTAATTCGCGATCGAGATTGAAAGCTTCTGCCAGCAATGTAGTACCAAAAGCAGGAGGCATTGCCATTTGCAGCACTAGCACAAGTCGCGGCGCGCCCGCGATCCCCAAAAACGTTAATCCCGTGCCAATTACCAAGGGAATTAACAGCATTTTAATCGCCAGACAAGCCAAAACTTGTTTGAGGTTGTGCAAGGAATTCAACTTGCTCAACTGCATCCCGATCGTAATTAAAGCTAAAGTAATTATAGTCCAAGCACCTGTTGTTAACAATTCTTCGATTGGTGCCGACAGCGGTAAGCTTCGCGAGACAAATCCTAAACCAACAGCCCACAGTGCCGGATTCATAAAAATTGCCTGCAGGGGTGTTAACCAACTCTGAGGGCGATCGCTTTTACCGCAGTGAGAAGCAATAGCAACTCCCAGTATATTGAGTCCCATGGTAGTGCCTAGCAAGTCATAAAATAACGCCCAGGCAAAGTGTTCCGAGCCTAATAAGGACAAGGTGACGGGAATGCCTAAAAAACCCGTATTACCCACCATCGTTGCCAATAAGAAGCTGCCTTGAGTGGGCAAACTCCAAGCGCTGGTGTGTTCAGAGGTATTTTGGGCGATCGGATGAAGAGTCTTGAAACGTTCGTCGCCGACACCGAAAATTATCAAAATCCCAGCGAGTCCTCCACCTGCTAGAATTGCCGCCCAAGCTGTCAGCGGCGCCATCCAAATAGCGCCAGACAAATTGGCGCTACGGATGAAACCAACAATGCTCAATGGCGTGCCAAAGAAGAAAAGAAACTTGGCTAAATATGTAGAATAGCTTCTCGGTAGCAGGCGGCCGAGAAAAAATCCCAACGTCACCCATCCGATTAGATTTAGATAAAGTTTGAGCAGCGGATTTTCTAAATAAAGCATGATTTACTAAATCTTTACTAAATATTTACGCAGATCCACTACTTTTGCCAAAAAAGCCCACATTTACCCTAGCGCCGCAGTTTTCCCTGGCACCGCAGGGCTTAATATTAATGCTTATTCAGCTTCGCAGATAATTTTCCACACAGGCCTTGACATCCACAGAAGCGCGTGTCATGATAAAGTTGAGGAAAAAATCAACATAGGTGAAAACTATGGCACGGCAAGCAAAACAATCATCTCAAGTCAAAAGTTCCAGCAGCCAAGCAGCCTCCAATACTCGCACCAAGTTTACCCTCTACAATTTTGCCGGAAACGCAAAGGCATTCTATTTAGTCGATCGCATTAATTTAGAAAGAACACCAGGCGATATCCCAGAAAAATCCGTCGCTCACAGCATCATCATCATTGACCGTTCCGGCTCAATGTATTATGACTTAAAACCACTGAAAGAAACCCTAATCAAGCTTTTGACCTTAGACGAATACAACAATTACCAGCTAATTGTCAGCTTGATTTCCTATGCTGGCAATGGGGACGTAATTTGTCATTTCCAGCGAATTCCCATTCAAGAAGTGCTGAAGCTTGACTCTCAATACATCAAAGAAATTCAAAAAATCCACACGGCTGGCAGTACCTGCATATCGCAGTCGATGCAACTCGCTAAATCTCTGGTTAAAGCGGGAGAAATGACAGCGATCAATTTGCACACAGACGGCTATGCAAATGACCCCAGTGCCAATTCGGAATCTGCAAAACTAGGGGAAATTTGCGAAGAACTCAAAGACATGGATGTGTTTGCCAACACGATATCCTATGCCTCGGCTGACTTCAAACTTCTCTCCAAAATCGCCAACACATTATCGGGAAACTGCATCCGCGCTGGCGAAGTCAAAATGGTTTATGATGCTCTTTACGATAGCACAAAACTGTTAGGCAGTTCGGTGGCACCTCCGCTGGAAGAACCGTTAATTAAGGAATATGATTATCAAGTTTTTGTTTCCAAAAGTGGCAAAAAAATCAACGGTTCATCGAGCACGCTGAAAATCTGCGGGCTGAAAGCAGACGATCGGGGACTTTTTTACAAATATCAGAAAGTCGCCAAAGATGAGTATGACAAACTAGATGTTCCCGTTGCTCAAACTGATGAGTCGGTGTTTGCTTTTGCGAAAGCTAACCTCGCTGACGGCAATTTAAATACGGCTAAGTATGCGCTGGCGAGCACCTTCGACGCTACTTTGACCGAAAAACACGCTAAAGCTTTGACAAATGCCCAAATAGCCGAGTTTACGGAAGATTTGGAACAGGCTGTTTTTGCGCCTGATGTGTTGACAAATCATGAAATTGGCGATCGGGTAAAAGTCAGCGATAAAATTTCCCTGCTGGAGTTAATCAAGATATTGGAGGAAAATAGCAACAGCATCATCATCAACTTGAAACACTTGCAAGAAAATTATCAGCGAAAAGGTTTGAAGCGAATTGAAGGAAAGCGAGATGAAAACGGCAACCTTGTCAAGCCTTGGCTGAAAACAGAATTTTTGGATGGTGGCGAATACGTGCAAATGGGTTCATTTGCCATCAATCAAAATACCGCTACCATCAATATACTGATTACCCGAAAAGCTAAGCTGGTAAAAGTTGAGGATGGAACTTTAATCGCCGAAGTGGCGGGAATTCTAGTTACAGACCTCAATACTTTCAACAATTATACCCTTGTCAGCGACGGCGAAGTTAATATTAAGTCGCTGCGAACCAAAATCAGCAGCAAACCCGTGTTTGATTTGCTCAAAAAATGCGGTGTCCTTGAAAAAGACGGTTCCCCTGTGCAAGAATTTGACTTCCGTTCAGAGTACGATATTAAGTTAGAGACTTTGCCTCTAGTGCCTTTTTACGGGCGTTACAGCAGCCTTGACGGAGTGTTTGAGGAACTCGCAAAAATCAAAATTCTCTCTAGCATTCTCTCGGCTCATTTGAAGGAGGAATCCGAGGCTTACACTGCGGAACAATTGGAAGAATTGAAACAGCATTATCTGTCAAAAAACCTTTACATCAACTTTCCGACGACGACGGAATACACAGATTTAAAAAGTGCGATCGCCAACGGTTCAGTAGATTCGCGAGTCAGCTACAAAATCGACATCGGCAGCAAAAACATCCTCAACTTCGGCAAATTGCACTCTGCCAACAAATTTCTCGATCGCCTTTATGAAGTTTACCACCAAAACACGGGCGAAAAGCTAGCAAAACCGACATTTGACATCACGTTAGATGAGCCTGTTGTCTTCGCCCACAAAACGCTGTCATCCCGAACAAAAATTACCAAAGTTGACGACTTGATGAAACTGATTTTCGATGAGTTTTTGGGGCTGGAGGATAACGGAATTGTTAGCGCTACTTTAGCGAAAGTGGGTGCAGATAGTTTGCTGCGCCTTTTGCAAGCGAAATGGCAGGGAGAAGATGTCAAGCGAGAGGAGTTTGTCGCTGCTTTAGCTAATGCGAATGAGCGACTGGAAGCTTATGCCGAAAAAGTGTACAGGGAAAAAGTTTCACCGCTGGTTTTCTATATCGGTTCTACCGGACTTATCCCGGATGAAATGGAGGCAAAAGCGGCGACTGCTGAGGAAATTAATTCTAAATACGGCAACTTGCAATTTTCTAAAGATGAGCAAGAGGGGATGTTTTTTGAAGTGGGAGACTGCATTATTAGCGTGTATGCTAAAAATGAGTATTTCACGGTAGGGAAGTAGGAATTAGGGAGGGTGGGCATTATTTGCCCACCTTGGTTAAATATTTTTATTTAAAGCGCGATCGATTCCACGCCGGAGAGTTTGCTGAGAGTTGACTGCTTTACTGCATCAGTTTATGGAAATTATTAACAGAGCGATCGCAAGATGATTTTCTATCTATACGATTGCGGGAACTATAACTGCTTTTAGCGATTTCTGGCAAGATTAGGGCATCTTGAGGATGTCAAGTTGAACTCGCAATCTCCCTAGCAGCTTCTCGCAGCCGCTCCACATCGCGCATCGGCGGTATACCAAAGAGTCGCTTGTACTCTCGGTTGAAGTGCGAAGAATCGTCATAACCCACACGGTAGGCAGCACTGGTAGCGTCAAGGTTTTGCCCCAGCATCAGACGGCGAGCTTCCTGGAGTCGCAGTTGCTTCTGGAACTGCAAAGGACTCATGGCAGTGACAGACTTGAAGTGATGGTGGAAGCTCGATACACTCATTCCCAGCTCTCGTGCGATGCTTTCAATCCGAAGCGGCTGGTTAAAGTCTTTACGAAGTCGATCGACTGCTCGAGCAATTTGGTGGGTAGATCCACCCAGAACTGCAATATGACAGAGCCGGCCACCTTGTTCTCCCATGAGGAGGCGATACATGATTTCCCGTTTAATTAGCGGTGCGAGCACATGGACTTCAGCAGGGGAATCTATCAGCCTGACGAGCCGCACAACAGCATCTAACAGTTCTGCATCCAACGGACTCACGTCGATCGCTTTGACACTGGCACCCCGTTGTGCAGAGGGATAGCCTGCCTCAACCATGGCTGAGCCAACTAGGGTAGGGTCAAGATCGAAACGAAGACCCAGGTACGGTTTTTCCTGGGTTGCTTCTAAAATGCGACTGGCAATCGGCAGTTCGACCGTCCCCAACAGATAGTGCATCGGATCGTACTGATAGCGATCGCAGCCCAAAAGCACTTCTTTGCAGCCCTGAGCGATCGCACAAAAGGCAGGAATAGAGACACTATGAAAGCATTCCCCAGGGGAAGAGGAGCGGTAGAAGTGCAATCCTTTCAGCGGTTCGATCGCTCCATCTTGACGAATCGCTTGGGCAATTCGCTCCGTTAGTTCCTCTCGGTTGGCTTGCGATCGGTCTGCCTCGCGCTTTGTCTGAAAGTCATTCATCAAGGCTCTACCGGACTTTTCACTCGTTTTTGCAGCGTTCATTTCTTATGCCCGTTTAGATAGATTTATAGACACATCAAGGTAAAGACAAGGGTTTGGCAGCTAAGCCTGTATAAGAATCTAGCGTGGCTTGAATAGAAATCAGTACAAGTTTGCAGGATTGTACAACCATCCTAGACGATCGTTCTATTGCTTGCCTTTCAGGATTCCTAGAATGAGGTTAAAGCAATGAAATGGCATTCAGGCTTCCCGCAAGCATCTGGATTTTTATTCAAGAGAAAACTCATGAAGAGGATCTTGATACATCTGAAATGGTTTGTCATTCAGCGAAGAAACTGCGGCAGGAGAATGCTGATTCTAGCGATCGCTTTGGTGATGTCCCTAAGTTACTCAGCCTGCCATACCGATAACAGTATGCCTAGCAGTGCCTCATCAAAGATGCCGACTGAAATATCAACCCAGCAGGCAAACAGTATGCAGATAAACATCAAAGTCGGAGACAAAATCGTTACAGCCACGTTAATCGACAACCCAACCACACAAGATTTTATTTCCCTGCTGCCGTTAACGCTGACGATGAACGATTTGTTTGGCAGAGAAAAGTTTGCCCACCTGCCGAGAGCGATTTCCCAGGAGGGAGAGCGAACCAAAACCTATGAAGTTGGAGACATCATTTACTGGTCTCCCAGTTCTGATGTGGCTATTTATTATCGCCGCGACGGACAGGAAATCCCTGACCCAGGCATCATCACGATCGGCAAGATCGATGCTGGCGTAGAAGCATTTAATGTCCCTGGTTCTGTAGAAGTGACAATCGAGCGAATTTAGTAGAAACGTCAAAGGAGATAAAAATGAAACTGCTTGCGATCGCGATCGTGTCATCTTCTCTGCTTGCTTTGGGCTTCTCTCCTGTGGTACAAACACAAGCCCCATCGAGCAATAACACACAACTTGTAGAGGTTAGACGAAACGGTTCGCAGCCTTCCACCAGAGGACCCGCCGAAAACTTTACAGGTTCCGTCCGCATTGACCCCCTATTCTCACCACAAAGTCCAGCCCGCACGGGTAGTGCCAGTGTCACCTTTGAGCCTGGGGCACGAACTGCGTGGCATACCCACCCATTAGGACAAACGCTCATCGTGAGGGCTGGGGTTGGCTGGGTTCAGCAATGGGGTGGACAAATTCAGGAAATCAGACCCGGTGATGTGGTTTCGATTCCGCCGGGAGTGAAGCACTGGCACGGCGCTACAGCCACTACAGCCATGACGCATATCGCCCTTCACGAACAACTCAACGGCAAGGTCGTGGACTGGCTGGAACAGGTCAGTGACGAGCAATACCGGACACTCAATGTAAATCGATAGGAGTATCCATCCTCTACAACAGCTAACCAATCCACACATTTGGAGAACTCTAATGAAACACCTGATACTAACCCTCTTGATAAGTGCGATCGGTGCGACGACAGCGGCAGTTGCGATCGACAAAACGCGCGCCTCTAAGATATCCCAAGCACCCGTGCAGCAGTCTGTTGTAGTCGAGGGGGCGGACAACTTCTATAAGAGTGACAAGGTGACTATGCAGAAGGTTACGTTCAAAAACCAATACAACATGAAGGTTGCCGGAAATCTCTTCATTCCCAAAACCTTGAATCAGAATGCTAAGAATCCGGCAATTATTGTCGGGCATCCAATGGGCGCAGTCAAAGAACAAAGCTCGAATCTGTACGCCCAAAAACTGGCTGAACAGGGATTCGTCACCTTGTCCCTCGATTTGTCCTTCTGGGGCGAGAGTGAGGGGCAGACCCGCAACGTTGTTGCGCCGGATATTTATGCCGAGGATTTCAGTGCTGCGGTGGATTTTCTGGGCACCCGACCATTCGTTGGCAGAGAACGGATTGGCGTTCTTGGGATTTGCGGCAGCGGCAGCTTCGTCATCAGCGCCGCCAAGATCGACCCGCGCATGAAGGCCATTGCGACGGTCAGTATGTACGACATGGGTGCGGCCAATCGTAACGGGCTGAGGCATTCTACGACCCTCGAACAGAGAAAGAAAGTCATCGCAGAGGCGGCCGAGCAACGCTATGCGGAGTTCACGGGCGGCGAGACCAAATACACAAGCGGGACTGTACATGAACTGAATGAGAAGTCCACTGCTATTGAGCGTGAGTTCTATGACTTCTACCGCACTCCCAGGGGCGAATACACTCCCAAAGGTTCGTCGCCGAAACTGACAACCCACCCGACGCTTACCAGTAACGTTAAATTCATGAACTTTTACCCGTTTGATGACATTGAGACGATTTCGCCTCGTCCTATGTTCTTCATCACGGGTGCAGATGCACACTCCAGAGAGTTCAGTGAAGATGCTTACAAGCGCGCAGCCGAACCAAAGGAACTTTACATTCTTCCAGGGGCCGGGCACGTCGATTTGTACGATCGGGTGAACCTTATCCCGTGGGACAAGCTTGCGTCCTTTTTCAATCAGCACCTCAACAAGTAAGCGAGCAACTAGCAGGAGAAAAATATGTCAACACAATCGAATGGAAACTTTATCGGCAAAGTCGTTTTCGTCACCGGAGCAGCGAGTGGCATTGGTCGAGCTACGGCGCTGGCGTTTGCCCGTGAGGGTGCCAGCGTGGTGGCTGCTGATGTTTCAGAACAGGGCAATCAAGAAACGGCACGCACGATCGAAGAACTGGGCGGTCGGGCGATCGCCGTCAGGTGCGATGTAACGCGAACCGAGGAGGTGAAGGCGGCCCTGGACAAGACCGTTGAGGCTTTCGGGCGGCTGGACTTTGCCTTCAACAACGCGGGCATCGAGCCCAGGAAGGCGGCTCCGACCGCAGAGTACGAGGAGGAGGAGTGGAACCGGATTATCGACATCAACCTCCGTGGCGTTTTCCTGTGCATGAAGCACGAGATCCCGCTGATTCTAAAGCAGGGACGCGGCGCGATCGTTAACACATCCTCCGGCGCGGGAATCATCGGTATCAAGGGCAGCCCCGCGTACACCGCCGCAAAACATGGTGTACTCGGACTGACCAAGGCAGCGGCCCTCGACTATGCCGCGCAGAACATCCGCGTCAACGCTGTCTGTCCCGGCTACATCGACACCCCGATGATGGGTCGCTTCACCGGCGACACGGACGAGGGGCGTGCGAAGGTCATTGCAGAGGAGCCGGTCGGACGGATGGGCACGCCCGAAGAGATCGCTGCGGCCGTCATCTGGCTGTGCTCCGATGCGGCTGCCTTCATGATCGGCCACGCTATGGTCATCGATGGTGGCCAAACGGTGCAGTGATCGCCGCTAACGCGATCGAACCCTAAACGCACGACATTAAACGCACGACAACAAAGCATTGTCGCGATCGCTACCTTCAGCGCCAAGGGCGATTAGTCATATCGCAGGTCAGCGACAGCAGTAGCAGACACCAAATGTAAATCAATAGGAGCATCAATTCATGTACAACGCCAAAGCTTATTCCGCAGCTAGTGCAACATCACCATTAGCCTCTGACACGATCGCACGGCGCGACCTAACCGAACACGACGTTCAGATCGAAATCCTCTTCTGTGGCATCTGCCATTCCGATCTTCACATGGTGCGAAACGAGTGGGGCGGCGGCACGGTCTACCCCATCGTTCCCGGTCATGAGATGGTGGGACGGGTCACTCAGGTTGGCCCGGCAGTGACGAAGTACAAGCCTGGCGATCTGGCAGGAGTCGGCTGCATGGTTGATTCGGATGGAACCTGTCCCAATTGCAAAACAGGACTTGAACAGTTCTGCCCGAACCTGACTCTCACCTACAACTCCCCAGACAAGCACAAGACTGCGACCGTCACCTATGGCGGCTACTCTGATAGCGTCGTCGTCGATGAACGCTTCGTTCTGCGCGTTCCAGATAACCTCGATCTTGCCGGGACTGCTCCGCTGCTTTGTGCGGGGATCACCACCTACTCGCCCCTGCGCCACTGGGGTGTCACCGAGGGCAAGAAAGTTGGCGTGGTCGGTCTGGGAGGATTGGGACACATGGGCGTGAAGTTCGCTCGTGCCTTCGGCGCTCATGTCGTCGTCTTCACCACCTCGCCCGGTAAGACGGAAGATGCGCTCCGCCTCGGTGCCCACGAGGTCGTGGTCTCCAGCAATGCCGACGAAATGCAAAAGCACGCTGGTAGCTTCGATTTCATCCTTGATACCGTTTCCGCCAAGCACGACATCAACGCCTATCTCAACCTGCTCCGCCTCGACGGTAACATCACCCTGGTTGGCGCACCGGAGAATCCTCTGGAGGTTGCGGCATTCAGCCTGATTATGGGGCGGCGCAGTCTCTCCGGCTCTAACATCGGCGGCATTGCGGAAACCCAGGAAATGCTGGACTTTTGTGGCGAACATAATATCACTGCGGATGTTGAAGTTATCCCCATCCAGAAGGTCAACGAAGCCTACGATCGCCTGCTCAAATCTGACGTGAAGTACCGCTTCTGCATCGATATGGCATCTCTCAAATCTGAATAATTGAGGCAGATTCTAGAAGGAGCAACCATACAGAAGCGCAAATTTGGCAATCGTTACTCGCAGAGGAGGTGAGTGTGGATACTAACCGTTTGGAGGCATTCAGCGACGGGGTTTTTGCGATCTGCGCTTCGCAGCAGCGCTCGAAATCAAAGTGCCACCCGAAACGGCGATCGGGGCGTAACTTCTCCATCTCTGGCCCTCCTACCTTGCCTACGGTGGAATCTTGACCGTAATTGCCCTTAAAGGAAAAATCATGCAAAACCGAAAAGGTCGAAATGGAAAACACGGCCCCGCGCTGCCTGGTCGCCGCACATTTCTTGGTGCAGGGGTAGGCTTAGCCGCAGCCTCGTTATTGAGTCGTATGTCCGCCAGTGCACAGTCTGGTCCGGCGGATCGCCCCGCTGACGGAGAGTCGTCGCCCACGATTGAGGGACGCCGCAAGCTTGGTACCCTCGAAGTCTCTGCCGTTGGCATTGGCGTCCAAAACATGAGCCGCACCTATCAACAGACCATCCCCACCCGGTCTGAGATGTTCAACATCATTCGGACAGCCTTTGACCGGGGCGTCACCTTTTACGACGCGGCGGAGGCTTACGGGCCGCATGAGGTGGAACGAATCTTGGGCGAAGGCGTGGCTCCGTTCCGAGATCGGGTCGCGATCGCAACCAAGTTCGGCTGGAACATCGATCAAGAAACCGGTGAGCGCCGTCCGGGACTCAACAGCCGCCCGGAACACATCAAGCGGGTAGTCGATGGTATGCTCAAGCGCCTCCGCACCGATCGCATCGATCTTCTCTACCAGCACCGAGTTGACCCACAGGTTCCAATTGAAGATGTCGCCGGCGCAGTCAAGGAGTTGATGGCGCAAGGCAAGGTTCTGCACTGGGGTCTGTCCGAGATGGGGCTGAAAACGTTACGCCGCGCTCATGCCGAGTTGCCCGTAAGCGCCGTTCAGAACGAATATTCGATGCTCTGGCGTGGGCCGGAAGAAGAGGTAATCCCTCTCTGCCAGGAACTGGGCATCGGCTTTGTTCCTTGGAGTCCGCTTGGTGTGGGTTTTCTGACAGGTGCCATTGACGCCCAGACGCGGTTCGCTCCTGGTGACATTCGCGGCGTTGAGTCCCGGTTCTCGCCCGAAAATCTGCCGCACAACCTGGCGATCGTGGATTTAGTCAAAACCTGGGCTGAGCGGAAACAAGCCACTCCTGCTCAAATCGCGCTGGCGTGGCTCTTGGCACAGAAGCCGTGGATCGTCCCCATTCCCGGCACGACACAGATGCGGCACATGATCGAGAACATCGGCGCGGCAGCCATTCGATTCACGCCTGCCGAACTCGCCGAAATGAACCGATCTGTTTCGGCGATCGAGATTCGTGGGGCACGTCTGCCAGACGCAGTGCTGGTTTTTTCGGGTGTAGAAGCGCCCCCGAAGCCCTGAACGTTCCAAACCTACTTTGCTGAACATGAAACCATCCAAGCAATAACAACCCTGAGCGTGAAGTAAGACAGTTTCGACCTTTAATTCAAAGACAGGAGTTCAAAAAATGCAAAAGCGCAAACTTGGAAACAGTAATCTGGAAGTCTCGGCGATCGGGCTTGGCTGTATGGGAATGAGTTTTTCCTATGGCCCACCCAAAGACAAACAGGAGATGACTGCTCTTCTGGCGGCCGCCGTCGATCGCGGAATAACATTCTTTGACACTGCCGAAGTCTACGGCCCGTACTTAAACGAAGAGTTGGTGGGTGAAGCCCTCGCTCCCTTCCGCGGGCAAGTGGTCATTGCTACTAAATTTGGGTTCGACATCAGTCCGAATTCCGATCCTCGTGGCATGAAGGGTTCACCCGGACTCAATAGCCGACCGGAACACATCAAGGAAGCCGTGGAGGGTTCGCTCAAGCGGCTCAAGGTGGAGGCGATCGACCTTCTCTATCAGCACCGGGTCGATCCGAACGTGCCGATCGAAGACGTGGCAGGAGCAGTGAAGGAACTGATTCAGGAAGGTAAAGTGAAGCACTTTGGACTCTCTGAAGCAGGCGTGCAAACGATTCGGCGCGCCCATGCCGTTGTCCCAGTCACGGCTCTTCAGAGCGAATACTCGCTGTGGTGGAGAAAGCCTGAAGCGGAAGTGATACCGACCCTTGAGGAACTTGGCATCGGACTTGTCCCGTACAGCCCGCTGGGAAAAGGCTTCCTCACCGGCAAGATCGACGAAAACGCGACCTTCGACAGTTCCGACTTCCGCAGCACCCTGCCTCGCTTCACGCCGGAGGCTCTCAAGGCGAATCAAGCCTTGATTGATCTGCTCGGTAGTATTGCAGAACGGAAGCAGGCAACACCGGCTCAAATCGCGATCGCCTGGCTGCTAGCCCAGAAACCGTGGATTGTTCCAATCCCAGGCACTACGAAGCTGCATCGCTTGGATGAAAACATTGGGGCAGTCTCCGTCGAACTCACATCTGACGATGTGCGTGACATCGATGACGCCGCCTCCAAGATCGCGGTGCAAGGGTCTCGGTACCCTGAAAAGCTGGAGCAAATGACCGGTCGCTGAGCAGCGAAGAATAGGTTCTCTCGTTGACATTTCTGTCACCGTAGCAGACTACATACGCGAGACCAACGACTGCTCCGGCAATACCGTCGAGTGGATGGAAAAGGTCAGCGGTGAACAAGACTTGATTAAGATCCGAATAAAAGGAAAATAGGCGTTGCTGATTTACGGTATGCAAGGCAAAATAGGCAAGTCATAGAAACCATTTTCGACACAGTTTCTGGATTTTAAACTTATTTTTTCATACCCTGATTAAGCAACGCCTCTGTGCGAATGTTTTGTGTGGTTTAATTGCCTATTGCCATCAACCTAAGAAGCACTCTCTTGGGTTTGATTGGGTTTTGCCTCCTTCTGCTTAACCAGAACTGACGTTAATTAAAACGGAATTTCTTCCTCTTCATCTTCCACAGTCTTCGCCGTCATTCGCCAACTGGTAATATACTCAATTTGCACATCAATTTTGTTAAGCGCATCCCCTAACCGCTTTTGGATGTATTGAGTCAGCGTCACCATAAAATCTAACTCAACTCCCACAGATAGGGCAAGTTTTGCTAAGCTAGCAAAATCTACCTTCAAAATCGAGGAACTAGATAAGTTAAAATGGGGAGTATTTTCCTGATTTTGCACCAACATTGCTTTTTTAATCCGCTCTTTCAGATGCTCAACTTCAGAATCCAGCAACTTCCATTCAGCCAAAATTTCTTTGTACCTTTCCCCCAATGCTGTTAAATCCTCACTCTCCGGTTCCGGTACAACTTTCTTAGTAGATTTCCGCCGTTGCTGTAGGTTGGAATTCAAGCGCCTACTAGCAATCTCCTCAACTTCTAAAGATGGATCGGCGATGAGTTGGCCTAACTGTTTTTGAATTTCTTTCGTCAGCGTCACTGGAAAATTTAACTCAATTCCCTCAGTTTGCGTCAGTCTTGCCAGCGTCATAAAATCTACTTTCATCGTTATCGAACTGGAAAGCTCAAAATAAGAACTATCTTTAAGCTTTTGCGCCATCATCCCCGCTTTAAATCGTTCTTTGACTTCAGAAATTTCTGAGTCTAGTGGCTTCCACCGAGATTCTATTTCCTGATATTTTTCGCCCAATGCAGTTAAGTTTTCCGTTGCCGGTTCGGGGTAACATTGGGCAAGGATTTCTAGCAGGCGGCGATGCACTCCAGCTAAATAAACCGCGTCCATCTTGGCATATTCTAGCTGCTTCTGGGTGAGGGGACGCTTTGCCCAATCGCCGCTTTGTTCTGTTTTATCTACATAAGCAATGCCGCAAAGTGTTTCTATTAAAGTTTTGAGTTGTCGATTAGGTAAGGGCAGAATGTAAGCTGGAATCTTTCTCGCCATTTGCAATGTGCAGGTGACATTTTGAGCGTCGTCATTGCCCATAAATCTGATGTCATAGCTGGCGTTGTGCAAAACTTTTTCAATATTTGGATTGACCATGATTTGGTTGATGAAATCTTTTGCCAATTCTGGTTGATCCAAGACATCTAGTAGAAAAGTGGCATCTCCCGTGGAATCTGTGGAGTCAGCTAACACCTGAATCAGAGATAATCTGGGGTTGGATTTATAGTCAGCGATTTCTGTATCCACCCACAGAATTTTAGCTTGAGAAAATTTAGCGATGAGTGCTTTGATGTCGTTTGCTGCTGTTAAATAAGGCATTTTTACCGACTTTTGCTATTAACTTTTTGATTATATTATGCTATAGCAATTATCGGATCGATTGTCAACGATTCAAGCGTCGGGCATGGCATTGTCGTGTCCTGGACACACGCAAACCTCAGAAACCCGGTTTCTTCCTATATTCCTCGTTCCTGTTCGCAAAACTCGTAGAAACCGGGTTTCTAGCCTCCAGTTAAAAAAAAGAATACAGTCGATCGCACTATTGACAATTCTCACGAACTTCCTCTAAAAACCAGTTGCCTACTTCTGTATTGTCTGTCTGGCGACTGCGGCGCAAACCTTCCTCTAATAAAGCAACTTTTAGCCCCGGCAAAACTTGAGATTCCGTCAGCCGTTCGCTTCCCCGGTTAGCAATTATTTTGAAAGCAATAACTTGCGCTTTTTGTACGTCTACTACCCAATATTCAGACACTCCTAATTCTTCATAAATCATTCTTTTAGTACCCAAATCGTCAACGAGAGAACTGTCGGCAATTTCAATCGCTAAATCAGGGGAAACTGCGCTATCCAAATTCACTACCGAACTGCCGCGAGGTGCCGTTTGTACCCGGTCTCCGATGTAGTAAGAAGCATCAGGTTGAGCGCCTCGGACACCCGTTTTGGCGTAGCTACAGTTGACCAGCAGTCTCATTTTTATACCTTTAGCAATACCAAATAAATTGATTAAGATGACGATAATTCCGTTGTCATCAGCATGATCAGCCCCGACTGCTGCCCTTTCAATCCTCAACTGTCCGTTGTAGTAGTAGCATTTTGCTCGATCGTACTCCGGCTGTTTAATAATTTCTATATATTCATCCCAAGTCGCTGTAACCCAGGTATCAGTTAGTAGTTGGGTTTGGAGTTGACTCATCATTACCTCACCGGAAAAAATCTTTGACTTTTGAGGGAAAACTTCAGAGTAGGGGCGATCGCATTTTTACCATTCAGCAGTAAGGTACGCAGCGCGCACCTTACAAACTATTAACCTATGACTATTCTGCCACTTCCTCAGATTCCGATTCTTCGGCCGATTCTTCACCAGCAGGCGGCACTAAAGCCACAGCTACGATCGAATCATCCTCATCTAACCGCTGCACCCGCACACCCGTTGCTGTGCGCGATTGAGTAGAAATTGCACTCACAGCCTGACGGATAATAATACCTCGGTTGGTAATGATCATCAATTCGTCATCTTCGTTGACAATTCGCAGCGCAGCTACCTGATCCTTACCCTTTTTCGACTTAAATTTAGTAGCAGTCAATCCCTTGCCAGCCCGTCTTTGTAGGCGGAATTGAGAAACTGGAACCCGCTTGCCGTAGCCGTTGGTGGTGATTACCAACACTGAAGGAACTTCGCTGCTAACTGCCGAAATTTCTTCGACATCTTCGCCTTCAATTTCCTCGGCTTGCAGTTCTAATTCTTCATCTTCCACTTCCGCATCTTCAGTGTCCAATTCAGCAATTTCTGCTCCTTCAAATTCCGATTCGCCAGTTTCTAATTGAGCAATATTAGCTCCCTCAAATTCCGAATCTTCCGTTTCCAGTTCAGCAATTTCCGCAACAATTGAACTGGGCAAAATGTCCATGCTAATCAACTCATCGCCCGATCGCAATTTCATCGATTTTACACCCCGCGTCGCGCGGCCGACTGGGCGCAACTGTTCGTGATTAGTGCGGAAATGAATTGCCATCCCTTGGCGCGTACCGATGATGATGCTGTCACCAACTTTTGCTCTCCGTACCCAGCGCAGTTGGTCGCCTTCTTCTAGAGAAATCGCGATTAATCCATTAGTGCGGATGTTACCAAAAGCGGAAAGTGCGGTTTTCTTGATGTAGCCGCCGCGAGTCAGCATGACCAAGTATTCTTCGCTGGTGAATTCTGTGACTGACACCATAGAAGTGATTTTTTCTTCTATAGGAATCGGCAGCAGTTGCACCACGGGAGTGCCGCGGGCCGTCCGGGAACAGACGGGGATTTGATAAGCTTTTACAGAGTAAACTACGCCCCTGTCGCTGAAGAACAAAACGCTATCGTGATCGCAGCAGGAAAGGAAATGTTCTACTCCGTCGTCTTCTTTCATTTTCGCGCCTGCTTTGCCGCGAGTAGCGCGACTTTGGGCCTCGAAAGTGCTGACCGGCATCCGCTTGATGTAGCCTTGTTCTGTGATCAGAATAATTGCTTGTTCGTTGGCAATTAAATCTCTTTCATCGATTTCTCCTTCGGCGTGTTCGATCACACTGCGTCTAGGAGTGGCGATTTTGGTTTGGATTTCGACTGCTTCAAATTCGGCAATTTCTAAGATGCGTTCCCGACGCGCTAAGATATCTTCCAAATCGGCGATTTTTGCTCGCAATTCTTCGTGTTCTTGCTGAATTTTTTGCGCTTCCAATGCTGTCAAACGCCGTAACTGCATTTGCAGAATTGCGTCGGATTGCTGTTCTGAAAGACCGTAATTATCTATCAATTCTTGTTTGGCTGCGGCGGAGTCGGCTGCGGCGCGAATTAGGTGAATAATTGCATCTAAGTTGTCTAGGGCAATTAATAAGCCTTGCAGAAGGTGGTCGCGTTCTTCTGCTTTGCGGAGCTCGTATTGAGTCCGGCGAGTAATTGTCTCAATGCGGAAGTCTAGGAAGACATTGAGGAATTGGGAGAGCGTAAGTAGTTGGGGTTCCCCATTTACTAGCGCTAACATATTGGCTCCAAAGTTGGCTTGGAGGGGTGTTTGTTTGTAGAGGTTGTTGAGGACGACGCGGGGATAGGCGTCGCGCTTGAGTTCGATGACGATCCGCATTCCGTCTCTATCGCTTTCGTCGCGAATGTCGGAAATTCCATCTAATCTTTTGTCGTTGACAAGTTCGGCAATTTTCTCAATTAGCGCTGCCTTGTTTGTTTGGTAAGGCAATTCGGTGATAATAATTGCTTCTTTGTCGGGGCGGCCAGGATGTTCGATGGTTTCAATGCCAGCGACTCCGCGCATTGTAATCGAACCCCGCCCGGTGGTGTAAGCATCGCGAATGCCGCCTCTACCCAGAATTTGCCCTCCGGTGGGGAAGTCCGGGCCGGGGATGTACTGCATCAATTCCAGGTCAGTAATTGCTGGATTGTGAATTAGTGCTACTAAACCGTCAATTATTTCGCCTAAATTGTGCGGCGGAATGTTGGTGGCCATCCCTACAGCAATCCCCGATGAACCGTTGAGCAAAATTTGGGGGATGCGTGCCGGGAGTACGAGGGGTTCTTGCTGGGAACCGTCGAAGTTGTCGCCAAAATCAACTGTTTCCGAGTCGATGTCGCGCAGCATGGAGTCGCTAGTCAAAGCTGTGAGGCGACATTCGGTGTACCGCATGGCAGCGGGCGGGTCGTTGTCAACGGAGCCGAAGTTGCCGTGGCCGTTGATCAGGCGTTCCCGCATGGAGAAATCCTGAGCCATCCGCACCAGGGCGTCGTAAACCGCTGTATCTCCGTGCGGGTGATACTTGCCCAGCACCTCCCCCACGACGCGGGCGCATTTGCGGAAAGGTCGATCGGGAGTCAAGCCCAATTCGTTCATGGCGTAGAGAATGCGTCGGTGAACGGGCTTGAGACCGTCCCTGGCATCTGGTAGCGCCCGACCGACAATTACGCTCATGGCGTATTCCAAGTACGATCGGGACATCTCATTACCCAGATCCGTCGGGATTATCCGCGACTCAGAGATACTCATAGGTTGAAAAACTCCGTTAAAAATTTAAATTTGACCGCTATAAATCTCAAAAATGCGATAAAATCGGTTTGGATTCAGTAGAGCTGCCAAATATTGCAAATTACTCCTGAAATTATATCACAATTTGCCTTTGAATTTATGGGAAAGTTGCCAGAAAAATTAATGGGCGAAACAAGGGAAATTCGTAAGTTGGCAGTTGGTGATTTAGTCATCAATTGGCAAAAGCTAGAAATGGTTTTTTAGGGGGAAGGCTTTCATGCTTTGGTGAGTTTTTTGAGGGTTATCTAAAAAAATAAAAGGGTTTCCCGATCGCAATTGTAATTTCACAAAACCGAAGGCCTTCTTAAAGCAAACTAAAAATCTAAAATCTAAAATCTAAAATCTAAAATCAGCCGATGCTACCCGTCATCTACTCCGAAGATTTCTTGCTACACAAGACTGGAATGCTTCACCCAGAGCGACCAGAACGTTTAACGGCGATCGTCAACGCTCTGAAAGCTGCTCCTTGGGCGGCTCAAATTGAGTGGCAACTGCCCACCCCAGTGGCGCAGCGCGAACAACAACTGTTCTCGGCTATCAAAAAAGTTCACTCGCAAAGATACATCAAAGAAGTCGAACATTTGGCTCATCGGGGAGGTGGCTACCTCGACGGTGATACGCCGATTTCAGCAGAAAGTTACGATGTAGCGCTGCTAGCGGCGAGTGCTTGGCTCGATGGGGTCGATCGAGTGGTGGCTGCGGGGGAACCGGCTTTTGTGCTGGCCAGACCGCCGGGACACCACGCCGAAAACGCCCGCGCGATGGGTTTTTGCTTGTTTTCCAATGCTGCGATCGCCGCTCACTACGCCTTGGAACAGCCGGGAATCAACCGCGTCGCCATCCTCGACTGGGACGTGCACCACGGCAACGGCACTCAATCTTTGGTGGAAAGCTGCCGCCAAATTGCCTACTGTTCCCTGCATCAATCTCCGTGCTATCCGGGAACTGGAGATGCCGAGGAGCGCGGTGCCTACGACAACGTGCTGAACATTCCCCTCTATCCCGGCAGCGGCATAGCTGAATACCTGAGCGCCTTTGAATCTCTTGTCGTGCCTTTTTTGTCAAAATTTGAACCGGATTTGTTGATTGTCAGCGCTGGTTATGACGCTACTGCGTCTGATCCGCTGGCGAGCATGACTCTGATGCCGTCAGATTTCGGTACTTTCACCGGATACTGCCTGCAACTCACCCGCCGCATAGCTTTTGGTTTGGAGGGGGGTTACGCGCTGAAAGAGTTGGCCGAGTCGGTTGTGGCGACTATTGACCGATGCCTCAATTAGCTGGAAAATTGACCTAGGGAAAAATAAGGTTGAGAAGCGGTGAGGACGGGATGGAGAGTTGTTGAGGGCGATCGTGCTTGATGGTCTTTTTCCCTCTGACTTCTGATTTCTGACTTCTGACTTCAGTGACAAGCATCACAAAGTTAAGAGATCCAAGTCACTTGGCATCAAAGTCTTGGTCACAGATTTTTAACCAAAAAATCACACATTGTCAATGTGTTCGATCGCCTTTGAAGTCGCTCTCAGAGTGCATAATACAAAAACAACAAGCCTGTTAAAATTTTATCTGTCTCAATCAACTAGGAGGTTTATCATGTCAGTATCCCAAATGACACTTGAAGAGTTATTTGGTCAGGTCATGTTCTCCAGCGTCGTGACTCGCCACGACCGGAGACAGCTCAGATCTGCACTCTTAGAAAGAACACTGAATGAAGATGAGTATGCCATCATCAACCGACTGCTGTACAACGTTCGTCGCGGTTGGGTAAAAATTGTCGATTAAAGACGTGGCAGCCACTCTCTGTAGGAGATTTAACACCATTTTCGATTAAAGAATTGGTAATTACTCATAACTATCGGGGTTGAGATCACGGTCCTACAGTTACATTTTTTGGGAACTCGTTACAAGTAGAACTTGCCAAGTAGGGAAGTTTTTTGTGTTTAATAGTTGCCTCGAAAGTGTGATGCGTTTGACCAGTGTGTTAATTATCAAAATCTCGCTACACATCTGCCTATAGGTAGAGATAATTAAAAAATAACAGGTTTCGGGTGCATCTCTACTTGTTGAAAACTTATGAGTTTTGAGTTGTTAACTGAAAAGTTATAATTAACTCAAGACTCATAATTTTTTGGATTTGAGAGGGGACATTGGAGAGTGGGAAAACTGATGAAGATCAGGGTTGAAAACCGCTATAAAGTTAATATTTATTAAACTGATATTAAGAATCAAAATTATAAGCAGTTTCCGGTTGAGGAGGAGTGTGCGATCGTTACCAGCACAGCCAGTCGCATTAGTCGATCGACCATTCCGGCAATTTGAGCTCAGAAGTGTCAAAATATTAACAACCAGTTCATCCCCAAAATATATGGCTCCCGCCGTTTTAATTGAAAATCTTCAGAAACGCTACGGCACTGTAGAAGCCGTTAAAGATGTTTCCTTCAAGGTAGAACCGGGGGAAATATTTGGTTTGCTAGGCCCCAACGGTGCAGGCAAAACCACAACCCTGCGGGTACTTTGTACTTTGAGTGCGCCCGATAGCGGACGCATTGAAGTGTCTGGCATTTCTGCTGTCAGTCAGCCGAGAATTGCCAGACAAAGACTCGGCTACGTCGCCCAAGAAGTGGCTCTCGATAAGGTGCTGACGGGGCGGGAACTCCTGCAACTGCAAGCAGCGCTTTACCATTTGCCGCGCCCTACGATTAAAGGGCGGATTGACGAAATGGTGAAACTCCTCGGTTTGGAGGAGTGGGAAAATAAAAAGACGGGCACTTATTCCGGCGGTATCCGCAAACGCCTCGACTTAGCTGCTGGATTGCTTCACCAGCCGGATGTTTTGGTGTTAGACGAACCGACTGTCGGGCTCGATATTGAAAGTCGGGTGGTAGTGTGGGATTTCCTGCGGCGCTTGCGGGAAGAAGGTACGACGGTTTTGATTACGAGTCACTATCTCGAAGAAGTTGATGCTTTGGCCGATCGCGTGGCGATTATTGACAAGGGTACGGTGATTGCTGAGGGGACGCCGGAGGAGTTGAAAAATCGGGTTGGGGGCGATCGGGTGACTCTGCGGATTCGGGAGTTTTCGCCGATCGAAGAAGCTGAAAAAGCTAAAAAACTGATGCAATCTTTGCCTTTTGTGCAGGAAGTAATTGTCAACACGGCTCAAGGAAATTCTCTCAATTTAGTAGTAACACCGCAAAGCGATGCGCTGGTGACTATTCAGCAAGCTTTAAAAAATGCGGGATTACCTACTTTTGGGATTGCTCAATCTCGGCCGAGTTTGGATGATGTGTATTTGGCTGCGACTGGTAAGACGTTGTTGGATGCGGAGTTGGCTGCTGCTAGCAACCGCGATTTGAAGGCTGAGCAAAAACAGGCGATGCGATCGTAGTTTGAGGGAAGGGAAAAGTTCGGCAACGGATTTTGTAACGGATGTAACGGATATAAGGAACAGGGAAGAAGGAAGAGAAAACCTTCTTCCTTCTGCTATATAATCTTAAGAGGAGAGTGAAAAAATACGCTCGTAATTTGGGGGGATATTAATAGATGAATCTTGTTTTGGAAGTTGAAGCGCCTCCTTTCCGAGAAGATGCAACAGGTGCTATTCGGGTGGGAAACTCAAGAGTTTTGCTGGAATTGGTGATTCGAGCTTTTCAGGATGGTGCGTCGCCGGAATCTATTGTGCAGCGTTATTCAACTCTGTCATTGTCCGATGTCTATAGTGCGATCGGCTATTATCTCCGACACCAAGAAGCAGTAGAAGCTTATCTCAATTATCGCGAGCAATTAGCACATTCCGTCCATCAGCGTTTGTTAGGCATTCAACCCGATCTGGGCGTTATTCGATCGCGCTTGTTAGCCCAAAAACAATCTTGAGGATTAACTATGCTGCGGCTGTTGAGCGATGAAAATTTTAATGGCGATATTGTTCGAGGGCTTTTCCTGCGTCAGCCAGACCTTGACTTGCTTCGCGTTCAGGATGTTGGTTTGCGAGAAGCTGACGATCCAACAATTCTCAACTGGGCGGCCCAGAACGATCGCATTGTGTTAAGCCATGACCGGGCAACTATGCCAGATTTGGCTTACGAACAGTTGAGGGATAAGGAACAAATGTCAGGTTTATTTATAATTAACGATCGAATGCCAGTGAGACAGGCTATTGATGAACTTCTGGTGCTGGTTAACTGTAGCGAACAATCGGAGTGGAAAGGAGTTGTTTTGTATCTACCATTGTAACAATTAGCTATATATTTAAGACTCCTCTTGAACCATTTTAACATACTGTTTTAACACAGGTGGAATCGTGAAAACGGTTTCTGTTTCACCGCTCAATTTTTCGATCATTCCCCGTCTTGCTAAAGATTGAATTGCTTTACATAATTCGCCTTCTGACCCTTGACATTTTGCCATCCATTGGGTAAACGAAACAGGCTCGATTTCATTACTAAGTTGCGAAATCGCCTGTTTTTCTATTTCAGACAACCGCTGATAGTGCTGCTGAAATATCGGTGTCAATTCGTCACCTAAAAATACTGGTTGATAGCTTAAATATTGAGATACTCTACCGCTAAATAAGTTGTTAATGGTTTGAGCGACTAATTTTAACCATAGGGGATTACCTTGATAAAGGTTAGTCAATTCTGGCCAGGTTTCTTCATCCAATAAACCTTTTTCTCTAAGAATTTCTTTTGCTGTTTCACCTAAACCGGTTAACTGCAATAAACGTACTGCTGAATTATCGTCGGTGAATGTGATGATGTCTGAGGGAGGTTCCCAACTATTGAGGATTAAGCAGCTATTGTGGGGAATTTCGCCGATAAGTTTAAATAGGGTTCCGTAGTTTTCATATCCGGGTTTGTAATTTCCTGCAAGTTGCCCGCTGCTGAGAATTTGCTGCACGTCATCGAGGATGATTAGACAGCGATTGTCTCGCAAATATTCGATTAGGATTGATAACTGAACATCGGTGTTTGTGGGGACAACCCTCTCTTCGCCCCCCCTTGGTAAGGGGGGGTTGGGGGGGTGTGGATTTGAGAGAAATTGAATGAGGGTTTTGAGGGCTGTTTCGAGGGGTGGGGAGGTGCGGAGACTTAGCCAGATGATGCGATCGAACTGAGTTTGAATTTGGGGGATGAGGTTACGGGCGATCGCACTTTTGCCGGTGCCTGCCATGCCTGTGATGGTGAGGAGGCGGCAGTTTTGGTGGGCGATCGAGTTTTCGAGGGCGGTGAGGGGTGAGTTGGGGTAGTTGTAGAAGGTTTTGAACTCCGGTGCATCTCTTAAATCGAGTCGCAGTTTCTCTTGGGTGTCGTCTTCAGTTGGGGTTTGTGTAGGGGGTGAGTTTTGTGGAGTTGTTGGAGGGTGTGAGGCTTCTGTGCAGACGTTTATATTCCCTTTGTGGACAAGGTTAAAATAACCAGAATTTGAAATTTTAGAGATTTCATATCTTTCCATTGTGGAGTTCAAATTGGATTTATTAACATCTTCATCTAAGATTTTTGAAAGAATTTTCCATAACTTTGATGCAATATTTCTGACATGGCGTTCAGTACAATGAACCTCTTGGGAAATTTCGGAGTATCTTTTACCTTGCCAAGTTCCCCGTACTACTGCCTGTTGCCGATCGTCTAGGTGTTTGCCCGTCTTAGTGAACACCAAGCCATCGGCCAACCTTAAGAGTTCTTGAACATCCATTTATTGGGTAGGTGTAGGAAGTTTTGTCTATTGTATCAGATTTTTTCTGACTTTTTCTGACTTTTTCTGACTTAGGATGGCAAAATGTGACTTTTAACGGCTAGCTAATTTTATCAACTACTGGCCAATTGTGACATTCTCCTACTGGACAATACATAAAAATTAAAGTTAAACTTTTTAATGAGGGGCATTAAAGCAAGAAATTGCTTAAAATGTGGTTGCGTTAGTGAGCAAAGAAGTAAATAAAAAGGCTCATAAATTAGTTTTGCCCTGAGTTTTGACATGGGTAGGAGTGCCGATGTTAATCCGCCTGGGTTTGCTTTTTTATCAACCAGCTTTTTTAATAATTGCAAGACGTTTAGGGGCTTTTCGCCTCGTGAAATGTTCGTAAAAATTTGGTAATTTCCAAGAGGCTAAAAAATTATGTCTAGTGCATTATCCCTACCGCAAGCTAATTTAAAAATGGCTCTCTGGCAAGTCGATGCTGATGCAATGAGTAGCAGCGACTTGTATGTGTGGTTAAATGATATCGGCTTGCCACATGAAGTCTCGATCCGGCTGCATGAACTCGCCACATACACGAAAAAAGCTGCTAACAAAGTTTTACTTATCGGCAAAATTCTCCTCATTAAAATCATAGAATTTGTCAAAGCTCATCCCCATTTAGCGATCGGGGTTGCTGTTGGTGTCGCTGTAAAAATTTTGGCAAGTTCAATACCATTTGTAGGCCCGTTATTAGAACCTTTGGCAACAGCGCTGGGTATCCCAATTGGTGCAATAGCCGGCCACCGACTCGATCGAGGCAAAGAGGTGTCTGATGGAATTATTGGAATTGTTCAAGAGATTATTGAGATTGCCAAAGATTTTTTTCAATTACTGATAGACGTTTTCAATACAATTTTCCGCAACGTCATCACTGCTTAACTGCCCAAATTAGCAAAAAGATTGAGGTTTAATATGTCGGCCAATAAAACGCCAACCAAAGAGCAAATTCTGAAGGCAATTGAGCAACTGGAAAAAAACCCACACGATAAATTAGGGATTTTAGCAGATATTGGCATTGGTGTGGTGGGGGCTGCCGGTGCTGGTGCGGCGGTGGCAGCTTTCGGTGGTGTACCAGTTCTATTTGGGTTAATAACCGTTGCACCTCCCGTAGGATTAGTTGTTGGCGGTGCACTTTTAGGTGCTGCTGCTCTTGTAGGGGTAAAACGAATATTTGATGGCAATTTTGACGATGGGAAAAAAGCAGAAATACTTAAAAACTTAGAAGGACAGCTAAAAGATATTAAAGCCAAAGAAACAGCCTCTAAGCTGGAAGACAGCGATAAAAATAAATTTATTGTTTCCTTGAAAGAACCCGTCAGGCTCGATTTAATTAGCCCGAAAGACGCTCAGGATTTAATTAGCGCCGTAGAAAGCGGTAAAATTGCAATCAAAGAGGCGATTAAAATGGTTGAGGATGTGGTAAAAGCTGCTAAACCATAACTGCCTTCTGACTGCGTAACCTGGGAATGCTAAGTTGTAAGTCTGCGATCGCCCTTACTTAAACCAAGTGCGATCGCCTCCTAATTTTCTGGAAAATAACGCTCCAAAAACTCCCTAGCCGTAACAATAGGAATCCCCTCATATTCCTGCAAAACTAACAAATCCAGATCGCCCGTAACAATTGCATCAGCATCAGCAGCGATCGCAGTTGCTAAAATCATATTGTCATTAGCATCTCGTAACTCAGGCACGTCGATAGTGGAAATTGGATAAACTGCCACTATCTCTCGCGTTCCCCTCATTAAACCATTAACGGTAAAACCCAAAGATTGTAATTTCGCCTGGAGTTTTTGTTTGTTCAAGGTAGTCTCTAATTCTGCTAGTATTGGTTCAGAAGTACAAATTATGAGTTGACGAGTTCGAGCTAATCTGAATAAACGAGCTGGGATACCTCCCCACAGCCAGCCGGACACAAAGATATTAGTATCCACTACAATTTTCATTTGTGCGACTCTATTTCAGAACCTTTCTCGCGACGCACTTCCCGCACAAGTTCGCAAATTTCTTCCATTGTTAACTCATCAGGATCTGGACTCGCTGCTTCTATTCGCCGTTCCCATTCCTCCCAGTCAAAACCTGTTACCTTCTGAAAAACAATACTATCTCCTGTAACTGTAACTGCATATCGATCCCCAGGCTTCAGTTGAGCTTCAATCTCAGCGGGAATTTCTAACTTACCGTCGAGGTTGACAGGAACAGTAATATTTGATTTCAGAATGTATTCTCGCAGGTGTTCAACCACTCTATCTTGCAGAGTTTCCGGCAAAGATTCCATAATTTTGACCAAAGTGGCGATCGCCCTTGATGACATAGCTTTATCCTCTATATTTAATTTACCGCAAATCCGGTGTACTGCCGAATATTGGGAGAACGAAATCCCAAAACAATCTGTTCTTTGGGGATTCCCCCCGCTACTAACTCATTCGCAATTCCCTCTTCAGTTCCATCTCTTTGAATCCAAATTTTTCCCTCAATAATATCAACATGAACTAAACATCCGTGAACTCTGATATCGTTTTCGCGCCCCAATATTATTAGCAAATAACGGTCGGAATCGCTATCAAAAACCGTTTGAATCTGAATGTCTCCATAAGCATAAGGTATTTGAGCATATTCAGTCAGAATTTTTTTGATAATGCGACGATAATTCTCTAAGGTTCCCATTGTACTATCTCCTCATTTTGTTCGGCAAAAACGATTAAACATACTTGATAATCGGCTCTAATAATTTGACCAAGCGGTTCCGACAATAATTCGCTAAAAACTGATTGTGTAATAGCTAGATATAGCTTTCTATCGGGTTCAGTTCTAGCTATAACAGAACGATAAACTAAGTATTGACCCAGCGCATTCTCCAGGTCATTCATGTCTGATGCGCCCACAAAACTTTTGACTTCTACAGCTATCTTCTGTCCAGCTTTCTCAGCACTTAAAATCCGCTCTGCGCCCAAATCCACGTACATATCTTTAATTCCCCATTTTAATCGCAAGGGATCGTGGGTAATTCTCCATCCGTCTTTGATGAGGGCGTTTTTGACAACATTGTGATATAGGTCTTTGGCTGGCATATTGGAAGAAATCAATTTTAAATCAATACGATTATATCCTAAAATCTACGATGATTATCAAGTCTGGATAATTCTGCTCGCCTTAATTTTAGCACGATATCCCTCTAAAAAAATCCAACAATTTCCTCCGCTCAAAGCCGACCATCGCAGCGCTCATACTCATCTTCCAAAAGCCATGAATGAGCCTCATCATAACTTGAACTTGAAAATAGAGACTTATAGTTAGCTGATGGTTAGTAAATACAAAATCCTCTATTTTTGGCACTCACTAACATCAAAATACGAGGAGGAAAAACAATCGGATCTACCCACAATTCGATAAATTCCCAATCATTAACTTGTTCGGCGAGGTCTGGTGTGTGCGATAACATGATATTCAGTTTACCAAAACTCCACACAAAAAGCGATCGCCCGCCCAACAGCACCAATACCTCCAGACTTGCTACTGTAAAGAGAGTTAGATTTAATCAACAAGCAATTATGAGCGGTACTGTTACATCCCCCAACAACCTCAACCAGCAGCGGCAACTCTCCACAGCATCCGCTGACACTTCCACTTCCCTGCTGGGCGACTTCATCCAAGAAACACTCGCCTTAACCAAGCGCCTGTTTATTCAATTGCAGCGCCGCCCCTCGACGCTAGTTGCAGGCATTATTCAGCCGCTGATGTGGTTGGTTTTGTTCGGAGCTCTGTTTGAAAATGCACCCGCAGGCTTGTTCGGCGAAAGCCAGAATTACGGACAATTTCTCGGCGCTGGTGTAATAGTTTTTACAGCCTTTGCCGGGGCGCTGAATGCTGGTTTGCCGATTATGTTCGATCGCGAGTTCGGATTTCTCAACCGCTTGTTAGTCGCGCCGTTGGCTTCCAGATTTTCGATCGTCCTGGCTTCGGCTATTTTTATCGTCACCCTCAGCTTTATCCAAACCGGCACAATCGTTACAGCGGGGGCATTTTTGGGCGCGGGATTCCCCGGAATTGCCGGACTAGGGGCGATCGCCCTGATTGTGCTGCTGCTAGTTTTGGGCGTCACCGGCTTGAGTCTGGGTTTAGCCTTCGCTCTTCCCGGTCACGTAGAATTAATTGCGGTAATTTTTGTTACTAACCTGCCGCTGTTATTTGCCAGCACAGCCCTCGCGCCGCTGTCATTTATGCCAGAGTGGCTGCAAGTTGTGGTGACTCTCAATCCTCTGAGTTACGCGATCGAACCCATCCGCTATTTGTACCTGCACAGCGATTGGTCCCTAGCCAGTGTCGTGATGCACGCTCCTTGGGGTACAGTCACCTTTGGAGGAGCGCTATTAGTGCTGCTGGCGTTTGATTTGGTGGCGCTGCTGAGCATTCAACCGCTGCTGAGACGCAGGTTTGCTTAGGGCGAGCGTTTCACCTGCACCGTCAATTCTAGGGACACTCCAAGAGCCCATTGGTGTCAACTTAACGTCAAACCCAGTCACAGAATGGTGTGGGACTATTAAGCCTAGATCCCCCCTAGCCCCCCTTAAGAAGGGGGGAACCGGAAATGGATCAAAGTCCCCCTTCTTAAGGGGGATTTAGGGGGATCTGGACTCAGCTAAAAACGAGGTTTATCAAGGCTTTCAGGCGATTGTTCACACCAATGGGCATTGCCGTGTCCTTAGCCCCAGCGAAGTAATATAATATTTAGTCGCAAGTCAGAATATTGTTTAGATAGAATTGTTTTTTTGAAGATTCAACTAATAAATTATGAACACCAAAACTTCCAAATCCGGTAAATTGATGATGGGGATTGCTGCAAGCGCGATCGCATCCTGTGCTCTGTTCTCCCCTCAAGCAAGCTTCGCTCAAGCCAGCGGTTTAAATAATGCCCAACCGCTGCAAGACTTTCAAACTCAAGACAATACCGACCCATTTTCCGGCCGCAGCAGCGGCAGCGCAATATTTGATTTAATTCACAGATCCCAATTGGGAGGCGGCCGCAGCATGGAAGAATTTAATAGCGAACAGCGCCAAAATTTAAACGATGCGGCCGCCGAATTTCGCAACAAACAGCGCCTACTACTGGAAAAGCAAGCTGTACCTTCTGAAGGGGCGATCGCACCAGCAGAAATTACCGCCCCCGTCCCTTAAATTTACAAATGCTGTTTGCTCATTTCTGAGTCCGCGTGGGCGAAGCCAGCGCTTAGGCGGACGAAAGTTTGTCTAGCAGCGATTTCAAGATCCGAATCTTATCTAAAAACCATCGCGCTTAATCCCGTTCCAACCACGCCCGCATTTTACCCGGATTAAGCAAACCGTAAGGATCGACCAACTCTTTAAACTGCAACTGTTCCACATTAATACTTTTCATCCCTCCATCTTCCAATATATAAGTGTGAGGATTAGCAATCATTGCGCCTTGCTCTTCGTGATAGCGAATAATTTCATTTAGCCGTGATGCCGTAGTGTAGCGAACTATTTGCAAAGCCGCGGCGATCGCCCTGCCATTTATCCGCAAAAACTCCAAGTGCATCAACACCTCATCCCCATAATAATTGTACAGTTCCTCAATCAATTTCAAACCTTTATCTGGGGGAAAAATCGTCTGCAAATAAGTCAGAGACGGGTCAGCGCTGCGAGCGTGCAGAGTTGTATGATTCCAAGTAAATTCAGCAATTGCTGCACCTTTGCTCGCTGCTTGGGCGTTTTTTTGATAGCAAATTGTGCCGCCATATTCGCGCACCAAATCTTGCAGCGGTTCCAGACAAGATTCAGCTACCATTAACAAAGCGCAGTGCTTACCTTCAGGAATTGCCTCGCGGAAAGCAGCAAAATAAGCAGGAATCGGCCAAGCACAAACACAAATTAGTTTTTTGATAATTCCGTCAGCATCGCCCAAAGCTTGACCGAAGTTTGCCGATGTCATAAAATCGTCAAAAGCGACAATGATTTCCGCCCAAGCATAAGCAGGGGCGAGGGGAATTTCTAACTCTGTAATAATCCCATTTGTGCCGTAAGCGTGATTGACTTTTTGCACTTCATCGCCGCGTAATTCGATGACGCGGGGCTCGTCTTCCATTGTAACGACTCGAACGGCATGAAGATTTCCCCGATCGCGCAATTGCCCGTAAGTTATCGAACCAATTCCCCCGCTACCGCCGCCGATAAATCCCCCAATCGTTGCGGTGCGATAGGTTGAGGGAACCATCCGCAATTCCCAACCAGTTTCTCGCGCTTGTTTGTCGAAAACCGACATTTTCACCCCTGGTTCTACGCAAGCTAAACCCGGTTTTATCCAGCGGATACTGTGCATTTTGGTGGTATCTAAAATGACGCCACCCTTCAGGGGAATGCACTGCCCGTAATTGCCCGTTCCTGCACCTCTGACAGTTAGCGGAATTTTGAATTTGACGCAGGCTGCAGCAATCCGCAAAACTTCGGCTTCGTTGGCGGGACGAACTACTAAATCTCCTGTTTTATCACTTAAGAGAGGTTGCAAAACAGGACTGAAGTGATAATAGTCTTGAGATAGCTTGACAACTTGCGCGCGATCGCTAATTATTTCAATTCCCGATAGTTCCGAAGAAAAAGCATCCCAGTCAATACTTTGAATCGCATTTGCAGTCATTTTGTTTCCTCAATCCTGACAGGATTATATATTTTCTCAAACAGAACTTAGTAACCTAAAATACTAACTGCAATCTTTCTTTAAGCAGTAAGGTGCTGAGGTTTCATCCTAAATAGCAGGACTGCTTTTTTCAATTAACCAATCCCCCAAAGACTGCCATACCGTAGTATTTCCAAGGAACTACAACAGTCTCAAATCCAGCTTTTACCAGCATTTCCAACTGTGCCGAAAGTGTAGCTAGGCGATCGGGATTAGAATAGCCGTAAGAGACGCTCGTCCCCACATTTGCCCGAATTTGTGCTAACGTTTCCCCCTGACTTAGCGCCCAATCTTCTCGCGCCGCTTGATAAATATCTTTCATTGCTGCTGATTCTGCTAAAAGAGGGTCGGCATTCCAAAAACAGCCACCAGCATTTAAACTTCCGCGAATCCGTTGAAACAATTTCAACTTCATCTCGTCCTCAAGATGGTGAATTGCCAGAGATGAAACGCAAGCATTGAATTTATCGCTCAAGCCTGAGAAATTTGGATTTTTCGCCCATTCTCCAAAGTCCATTTCTATGCCAGTCCACCGGGCTGCGTATCCTGCCGACTCTATTTTGGCGCGGGCAAAATCAAGCATTCGCGGCGAGTAATCGACAGCAACTATTTCGGCAGACGGGTAGCGTTGGAGAACTTTTAAAGTGAGTTCCCCCGTACCGCAGCCGAGTTCTAAAATGCGGTGGTTTGTGTTAGCAATGCAGCCTGCTACTACATCCAGCATTTCGTCATATTTAGGTAAAAGTCGCCGAATGCCCGTATCAAAATCAGCAGTATTGACGAAAACTTCTCCCGGAAAAATTTCCTTGTTAGTAGGTGAGACAGTAGAGTCAGAATTCACGATCGCCAACCATAGACTACAATTGCTATCCTAACCGAGATAAAGCAAAAAGTGCGTGAAGTAGGGACAGGGCGCTGCCATGTCCTTAACCGAGCATCTGTACTTCACTCAACAGAAAATCCCTATAAAGTTATGGGTATTCTTACGGATAAGCGAAACACTCGCGGTAAACAATAATTAACCCTCAGTTGCACTCAGAGAGTCTTGCTTTACCCCGGACGCCAGCAAAACAGTCTGAGAAAGCAGTGTTATGTTAGTAGTGCATAAATTCCAATCAAGATTAAACCTCACACGTGAGGATACCATGCCCCAGTTGATTTCTCGAATTCGGGCTGCCATCAGCCAATTAATTTACAAGCGAATTATCCTTGTGGTGACAATTTTATTTTGTGTAGGTGTAGGAGTAGCGATGGCAAATATGTCTCGTCTTTCCTCCACTCTAATCGAATCGCAAGCTCTCCAAAATGCCACCCTCTATGCCCAAGCTGTTAAAGAAGCCCGCACCCTTTACAGTTCCGATGTTGTTAGTCCTCTAAACACCGCTGAAGCAATTAACTTTACCCACGACTACAACCCGACAAAAGTAACAGTTCCCGTACCAGCCAGTTTCTTAATAGAACTAGGCAACCATATCACAAAAAAAAATCCCGAAGTATCACTTCGTCTCTATAGCAACTACCCGTTTCCCTGGCGACAAAAAGAAGGCGGAGCCCGAGACGAGTTTGAACAGCAAGCTATTACCTATTTGACGCAAAATCCGACAAAAAAGTTTTTCCGCGTTGATGATGTTCGCGGCAAACCCGCCTTTCGATATGCCGAGGCAGATATTCTAACTTCTAGCTGCGTGAACTGTCACAATACTCACCGTGACAGTCCTAAAACTGATTGGAAAGTGGGAGATGTGCGGGGGATATTAGAAATTACTCAACCTCTCGATACCATCACTCAACATACTCAAAGTGAACTTAAAAACCTGTTTTTACTGTTAGTAGGACTTTCCGTTTTAGGAGTGACAGGCTTAACTGTATCTATCAGCAGGTTGCGCCAAAATGCTAAACAATTAGAACAGCGCGTCAGGGAACGCACGGCACAATTGCAAGAAACTAATGTAGAATTGGTAAAAGAACAGGAAAAGAGCGATCGCCTGCTGCTCAATATTTTACCCCAATCCATTGCTACCAAGTTAAAAGATGGTCAAAGCAGTATTGCTGACGGCTTCGCAGAAGTCACTATTCTGTTTGCAGATATCGTAGGCTTTACCGTACTTTCAGCACAAATATCTCCCGAAGAACTGCTCAAGTTTCTCAACGAAATTTTTTCAGCCTTCGATAGCTTAACGGAAAAGTACGGCTTGGAAAAAATCAAAACAATTGGAGATGCTTACATGGTAGTGGGAGGTTTGCCAAATCCCAGCACCAACCACGCCGAAAGCATTGCGGAAATGGCTTTAGATATGCAGGAGGAATTAGCAAAATTTAATGCCAAACATCATGCAGGAATTAACATTCGCATCGGCATCAATACTGGGCCGGCAATTGCGGGGGTTATTGGCACTAAAAAATTTATTTACGACCTCTGGGGCGATGCCGTCAATACAGCAGCCCGCATGGAATCCCACGGAATTGCCGGCGCGATTCAAGTCACACAATCAACTTACGATATCTTGCAAAATAAGTATCGGTTTGAAGACAGAGGAATTATCCACATCAAAGGCAAGGGCGATATGAATACTTATCTGCTTGCAGGCAGGCTAGTCAGCGCAGTTTCGGTTTAATTTGTTTATTATATTATGAAGGGGTATGCTAGTTAGTCCGAAGTCATCAGTCATTAGTTGTTAGCCGTTAGCCAACAACTAACAGTTAATGCCTGCTGGCCTTTGACTGCTGACAATTACAGGAATTACAGAGGGGATGTGAGAACCCGGTTTCTGCGCGGTTGCTTCGTTGACAAACCAAAAATTTATTACGAGAAACCGGGTTTATTTTCTTATGTTCTATCATTAGCCATTTGCAAAATAGTAAGTTTTATGTTATCGCGGATTTTATCATTCTTGAAATTTTTCAAATCTCGCTTGTCTAGGCAAATAGCTTTGTGGGTATTTGCTAGCATTCTTGTCATAGAGGGAATTATTTTAGTTCCTTCTTATTTTCGGCGAGAAAATGAACTTTTAAGTCAACTGGAACAGGTATCTCGCGCGACTGTTGATTCCCTAGAGTTTTTGCTTCAACAAGATATTTCCGATCGCACTTTCTTGCAAGAAGAAGTAAAAAATATTATTAAGGATTCTCAAGTGGTTTTAGGACTATCTATTTACCAAGCTAACGGTCAGCTAATATATACACTTGGCGAACCCCCAGAAATCAGTTTACAGCAACTAAAAAGAGCTCGTATAGTTCACAATCACAATTTCGATGGCAAGCGCTACGATATTGCTTGGACGGAGCGACATTTGGGAGGCGATTACATCTTAATTGTTCGCCACGATGCTTCCACCGTTCAACCGGAACTCTACGCATTTATCGGGCGGATTGCGGTTCTAGTCATCATTATATCAGCCTTTGTCACTTCGGTGACTATGTTTTTTTTAGGGGTGACAGTAATTTCACCTCTCTTGAGATTGCGCGATGACTTGATCGCTGCTGGAGACGCTTTGAGCAAAGATCAAGAGAAACCTGATTTCTACTCTCTGTCTGTCAAGCGCGATGACGAGTTAGGAGAACTCATGGTCGCATTCAATCAAATGTTTCACCGAGTATACAAGGAAATTGCACAGCGGAAACAAGCTGAGGAAGTATTACGCGCCGAACAAGAAAAGTCGGAACGTTTATTACTAAATATATTACCTGTCATGATTGCCGATCGCCTAAAACAAGGCCAGATAAATATTGCCGATGGATTTGCCGATGTTACGGTTTTGTTTGCTGATATTGTGGGCTTTACCGAAATATCTTCGCGCACATCTCCTGAAGAATTAGTCGAGTTGCTTAATAAAATATTTTCATCTTTCGATCGCTTAAGCGAACAATACGGCTTAGAAAAAATTAAGACTATCGGCGACAATTATATGGTGGCAGGCGGTTTGCCGCTTCCCTGTACAAATCACGCCGAATCTATTGCCGAAATGGCCCTGGAAATGCAGCAAGAAATTATGAAATTCCGCGACGAATGCGGTAAACCTCTCAATATCCGCATTGGCATTAATACTGGGCCTGTGGTAGCAGGTGTCATCGGCACTAAAAAGTTTATTTACGATTTGTGGGGAGATGCTGTGAATACAGCAAGCCGCATGGAATCTCAGGGACTTCCGGGTAAAATTCAAGTTAGCAACTCAACTTATGAATTGCTGTGCGATAAGTATTTGTTGGAAAAACGCGGTAAAATTAATGTTAAAGGCAAAGGCTCTATGACGACTTATTTGCTCAAAGGTAGAAAATTGTAACTAACAATTTTAACCATCGCCCGCGAATACGTGGTATGGTGGCTGACGTTGCAGGGCAGACGCCCTCGCCACCAAACTATATTTTTTTTGAACGAACCGCGAAGACGCTAAGGACGCGAAGGAAGAGAAGAGAAGAAAAGAGAAGAGAATATAAAGAGTTGCCAAGTGAGTTAACTTTGCTATATTAAAATGCGAGTTGATATTAGTTAGATGGGTAAAAATGACGGCGGATCAGGAACTGAATTATTCTACTTCACCGATTTGGCAGCCCTTCACGCAAATGAAAACGGCTGCCCCGCCGCTGAAGGTAATTCGCGGCAAAGGATCGGTGCTGGAATTAGCAGACGGGCGGCAAATTCTCGACTGCATTTCTAGTTGGTGGGTGACTGTTCACGGGCACAGCCATCCAGTTCTCGCTGAGGCTCTTTACGAACAAGCTCAAAAGTTAGAACACGTAATATTTGCGGGATTTACTCACGAACCTGCCGAAAAACTTGCTAATAAATTGCTAACTCATACGCCTGCTTCTTTAACGCGGATTTTCTTTTCTGATAACGGATCGACTGCTGTTGAAGTTGCTCTGAAAATGGCATTTCAATATTGGCAAAATATCGGAGAAACTAATCGCACTAGCTTTATTAGTTTTGAGGGAGGTTATCACGGCGATACTGTGGGCGCGATGTCGGCTGGCAGAAGTTCGCTGTGGTGGGAATCTTTTGCACTTTTAATGTTTGCTGGTGATGTTGTTCCTTTTCCGGCGACTTTTGACGGCGATGAGGAGGTGGAAAGCAAGGAGGCGGCGAGTTTAGAGAAATTGGAGTTTTTGTTAAAGCAGGGCGGCTATGCGGGAATTTTTATCGAACCTTTGGTGCAAGGTTCTGCGGGGATGCGAATGTGCCGCCCTGAGTTTTTGCGGGCGATCGCACAACTTGCCCGCCAGTTTAATGTATTGTTGATTTACGATGAAGTAATGACGGGTTTTGGGCGGACGGGCGAACTGTTTGCCTCGGTTAAATCTGCAACTTCACCGGATATCCTGTGTTTGTCTAAAGGATTGTCTGGTGGTTGTTTACCAATTGCTGTCACAATGGCATCGGAGGATATTTATCAAGCTTTCTGGCGAGATGAATGGGACAAAGCTTTTTTTCACGGTCATTCTTACACCGGAAATCCCTTAGCTTGTGCGGTGAGTGTAGCATCCTTGGAGCTTTTGGAGCAAAACCCAAATGTGTATCAAGGGATGGAAAAACTCCACCACAAATATCTAAATCAATGGCTGAGAAATCATCCTAAACTCGAACGGATTCGGACTTGCGGCACCATCGCAGCAATGGATGTGAAAACGGAAAGCGATTCCGGTTATTTTAATGACATCGCTCCTGTATTGAAAGCCAAATTTCTCGAAGCGGGGTTTTTGCTCCGCCCCTTGGGAAATACGCTTTACTTGATGCCTCCCTACTGCATTTCTCCTGATGAACTAGAATCGATTTATCGGGTAATTCGTCAGGTTTTGGATACTCTGTAAACCCTTTAATTTTAGTAATGAATTTACCCAATTGGAACGATTTGGCTGACGACGCGCTGGCGGGCAAATGTCTCTCTCGCGAGCAATCTTTAGCCGTATTGCGCGCACCGGATGAGGTTTTGCTGGAACAACTAAACGCAGCTTATCGGGTGCGCCGCCACTACTGGGGAAACCGAGTCAGGCTGCACTATTTGTTAAACGCTCAAAGTGGCCTTTGTCCTGAAGATTGCCATTATTGTTCTCAGTCAAAAATTTCGACTGCGGAAATTGAGAAATATCCGCTTTTAGCTAAGGAGAAAATTCTGGATGCCGCCAAACGTGCAGCAGATTTAAAAGCTGGTACGTTTTGTTTGGTGATTTCGGGGCGTCAACCTAACGCTTCTACTTTCGATCGCGTTTTGGATGCTGTCGAGACTGTGAAGGCAAATTATAACCTAAAAATTTGCGCTTGTTTGGGATTGTTGAGCGAGGAGCAAACTCATCGGCTGGCTAAAGCTGGAGTCGATCGCGTAAACCACAATCTCAATACTTCCGAATCATATCACACGGATATTTGCACGACTCACACTTTTGGCGATCGGGTGGAAACCGTCGAACACGTAAAAGCAGCGGGGATCACAACTTGTTCCGGCGGAATTTTGGGGATGGGCGAATCGGATGATGATGCGATCGATTTAGCGCTTTCGCTTCGCAAGTTGGGCGTTACTAGCGTGCCGGTTAACTTTTTCATTCCGATTCCCGGCACACCATTTGCAGATGTGAACAGGTTAACTCCCCGCCAATGTTTGCGAATTCTCTGTTTGTTCCGATTTTTGCTTCCTAGCCAAGAAATTCGGATTGCTGGGGGACGGGAAGTGCATTTGCGATCGCTGCAACCTCTCGGACTCTACCCCGCTAATTCTATCTTTGTTGGTGATTATCTGACAACTCCCGGACAAGCTGCCCATCAAGATTGGGAAATGATTCGAGATGCGGGATTTGCGATCGAATCCCCCGAAGGTTCTCTCTTAGAAGTTGATTCAGCAGTTACCAAATCCGAACAAAAATCCCTGGTTGTGTAACTCTTATAGCAGTTTTCAATCGGATGAAATAGAGGAAGACACGGCACTGCCGTGTCCCTACCCAGTATCTATATTTCACGTTTACGAATGGGAAAGAAAAACCTGGTTTCTGAGGTAGCAAATGTGTAAACGGTAAGTTCTTAGATTGTAGCCCGAAACCCTTATTCTACGGTTGACATTCTTCAATCTAAAATCTAAAATCTAAAATCTAAAATAATACAAGAGAGGAAAATTGTGGACAAACGCGAAGAAATTACGATCGCAGAATACCAGCTAACTGCCGAATCTTTTCGAGAAGGAACTTGGCATCATGACGTATCCCAAAATCGATCCGCACTGACCGCTGCTATGCCCCGCAATCCCGGTAAAATTCTCGATATAGGATGCGGGCCGGGACGAGATTTAGTAGCGTTCAAGAGCCAAGGACACACAGTTGTAGGCTTAGATGCAACTCCGGCTTTTGTAGAAATAGCAAAAGAGTTGTCAGGATGCGAAATTTGGCAACAATCTTTTCTGAATCTCGACTTGCCAAAAGCAGAATTTGACGGTATTTTTGCCAATGCTTCCCTGATTCACGTTCCCAGAGACGAGATGGTGAAAGTGCTGCAAGATTTGCACAAAGCCTTAGTTGTTAACGGTGCAATTGTCATGTCAATGTGCCGAGGAAATTGGGAAGGATACGACGAGAGACCAACGGGAAAACGCTATACTGCGGGATGGGAATATCATACTTTAGCGCCTTGTTTAGAAGAAACAGGATTTGCAATTGTCAATCACTACTATCGCCCCCCCGGCTTACCCCGCGAAGCTCAATCTTGGGTAGTAATGGTGGGCAAAAAACTCTAACGTAAATGGAAAATAGGCAATCGGTAATTGCCAATCATTCCCCTCTATTCCTCTGCGGCCTCTGCGCCCTCTGCGGTTAAATAAAAAAACTCATTCACCAATAGACAGAAGATTGTTGTATAATTATATCCAGTCAAATAAACCACTTTCTGCACCAATTAAATCCCAATTAATATGACAGATAAATCCCACATTTTTTTAGCGGGTGCTAGTCGAGGAGTCGGCTTAGAAATCGCGAAATGTCTGACAGCACAAAAGATGCAAGTAACTGCACTTTTGCGATCGCCCGCAACCAGCACCGAATTAGAAGCAATGGGCATCAAAGTCTTGACTGGCGATGCTTTGGATGCAGCAGCTATGGAAGCTGCGATGGCTGGCGGTGAGCCAATTCACGCCGTAATCAGCACAATTGGCGGCTTGCCCAAAGATGGAGAAAGAGCAGATTATTTGGGCAACAAAAACTTGATTGATGCGGCTGTCAAAGCAGGCGTGCAAAAATTTATTTTAGTTTCATCCATCGGTAGCGGTAAAAGTGCCGCTGCTTTGCAACCGCAGGTTTTGGAAACTTTGGGCCCGGTCTTAATTGAAAAGGAAAAAGCCGAAAATCATTTGATAGCAAGCGGGATGATTTATACAGTGATTCGTCCGGGCGGACTCAAATCGGAACCTGCAACAGGCAACGGTATTTTAACAGAAGATTGTCTAGTTGCTGGAACTATTCACCGGGCGGATGTAGCGCAGCTAGTTTGTCAGTGTTTAGTTTCTGATGCTGCTAACAATAAAGTTTTGTCGGCGGTAGACAGGCAAATGCTTTACGGCAATCCAGAATTTGACGTATTAACTTTTAGTTAAATATCCAAACCTCAAAAAACACAAAAACCTGTAGGGGCGGTTTAAGCGAACAATACAAAACTTCCGCCCTTTGCAGATTTTTGTACAAAACCCGCCCAGACTTAAGAATCGAAAGGCTTAATCCACGATCGCCCGATCGCCCAATCCAAAACCAAACCCGCGATCGCAAACAATACCACACTCTCGACACCGCGAACCGCAAACGGCAATAACTCTTGTAGGGCGGGCATCTTCCCGGATTCAAAACACAATCCAGCATCCAACTGTCCAAAAGCCCGCACCAACCCAAAAGCCAACACCGCACCAGATTTAAGCTGCGGGTTAACATCTCGGCGGATAGCGTAGCGGTAAGTCACGCCGAACAAAAAACCGCCCAAAAGTGCGATCGTCCCTCTCAAGGCAAAATTTAGGTCAATTTCCCTTACCTGCAAACTCGCCAGAGAATCCAACCTATCCGCTAGAATTAAGCTATTACCAAGGGCGATCGCCCCAAAAGCCAGCAAACAAGACAAAGCAGCAACACTCCCTGCCTTCAAAGATTCTACCCGTTCAGCCGCACTAAAATTTGACGAATCCTTCACAGCGCCCTCATTTCAAAAATGGCTCAAATTGACCTATCATAAGGTTTGGAGTCACTTTGTACAGTTTGTTCAATAAATAGCTATGGATATTTTGTCACTCGGTTGGGTTTCGGTGCTAGTTCTGTTCTCCTTCTCAATTTCAATGGTCATTTGGGGACGCAACGGTTTCTAGATTCCAAAATAGCTTGCGGGGCAGGCTTTTTAACGGCCCCGCATTTTTTTAAATCCTATTTAACCAAATCAAAATAACAGGAGTTGTAAACATGACAGCAAAAAAAATCTTAATGCTAGTCGGCGACTTTGTAGAAGACTACGAAGTAATGGTTCCTTTCCAAGCACTGCAAATGGTAGGTCACACCGTCCACGCCGTCTGCCCGGACAAAGCAGCAGGCCAAACAATTCGCACCGCAATTCACGACTTTGAAGGCGATCAAACCTACAGCGAAAAACCCGGTCACAACTTCACTTTAAACGCGACTTTTGACGAAATCAACCCGGCCGACTACGACGCTTTGATTATCCCCGGAGGACGCGCCCCAGAATACATCCGCCTCAACGAACAAGTGCTGCAAATTACCCGCTACTTTGCCAACAGCAAAAAGCCGATCGCATCTATTTGTCACGGCTTACAGGTTCTAACTGCAGCAGGCGTACTCGAAGGCAAACGGTGCACCGCATATCCCGCTTGCAGCCCCGACGTACTCCGGGCAGGTGGCAAATATACAGAAGTTCCCGTTACCGAAGCCGTAGTCGATGGCAATTTAGTCACCGCCCCCGCGTGGCCAGCACATCCTAACTGGCTAGCTGAATTCCTGAAAGTTTTGGGAACGAAGATCGAACATTCAGATAGTCATTAGTTATTAGTCATTAGTCATTAGTCATTAGTCATAAGTTATTAGTCATTAGTCATCAGTTATTAGTTATTAGTCAGATGAAAATTTTCACAGTCAAAGTTAAACCGAATTCCAAACAGCAAAGCATCGAAGAGCAACCCGACGGCAGCCTCACAATACATCTCAAGTCGCCGCCAGTCGATGGTAAAGCAAACCAAGAATTAATCATGCTGTTGGCAAAAAAGTTTAAAGTGCCGAAATCTGCGATCGGCATTAAATCAGGTCTTTCCTCAAAAAATAAACTTGTCGAAGTTGCGATCGAACCTTTAACATAGAAATAACGGTAATAACAAATCTATCTAAAGAGGGATATAGACTCAACTTTAAAAGTATATATTAATAGTTGTAGAGTTAGAATAAAAAATTATGAGCATTGAAAATAGAGTCGAAGCAACAGCGAAAAATATTGAAGGCAAAATCCAAGAAGCTGTTAGCGAAGTTACAGGCAATCAGAAAGATAAATTAGAAGGTCAAGCCAAGCAGGATCAAGCATCAGCAATTCACCTGAAAGAAGACCTCAAAGATAAAGCAAAAGAGATTGTAGACCGAGCTTAGTAACAGTATTCGCTACAATTTTCCTGCCTACTCAATCCCGCAAACATATAGTTTGCGGGATTTTTTATAATGAGCCTAAATTATTTGTACCAATATCTTGGGGTGGGTTTATCAACATTATTGGTGGCAAAATTCACCTGCGAACCGCCTTTATAGATTCCAGTAATTCATAGTGCAAAAGCATTAATTTGGTGGCGGGAATTGTTTCCATTGCATAAGTGGTGCCATCTTGATGAGAAAATTCTACCTCAAAAGCACTGCCATCAAATTCCATCACAACTGTTCCTACTTGTCCTTTATATAATTTAATGATTTATTTTGTTTCAAAATGGGTTGCTTCTAAATCTTCAGTTAAAGCAACAATATCTAGGTCTTTAATTGTTTTCATTGTTTTTACATCACTTTTGGACGGGATAACAAGTTGTTAATCTGGGGAAAGTTTCACCTGAGCGGACGCTCCAAGCTGCTATAATCAGAGACTCACCTACTTCGGTTTTCAGCTAGAATTTCATGTTATAATGTGTTCCGTATTCATTGTTTTTTTGAATAACAACATCTTCGTTGATAGCAGCTTCTTTTAAAGCCTGTTTGAGCATTTCAGCATTTTCTAGGTTAATGCCTAACTTACGGGCAAACAAAATAGCTTTATTTTTTCATTCTTGGTGATTCAGATTTAGAGAAGATTCTTCTATTTTATTGCCTAAATCTGCTAGATGACCATTGGGCAGTTTCACTATTAATAACTTTTTTTGAAGGACAAAATAGAATATTAGTCTGCTACGATAATCGACTTTTACTCAAATGTCAATTATATCGTCTTTGAGCTGGGTGGCTGGTTTATCAACATTATTGATGGGTGGCAAAATGGAGCGGTGAATCTGCCCTTCCTTTCAATGCCCAATGCCCAATCCCCAATCCCCAATCCCCGATGCCCAATTCTCAATGCCAATAAAAAAGCCAGGGATGGATATCCCCAGCTCGAAACATAGGACAATTAGTTTTGAGAGTTGGTAGGGCGATGTTTCAGAATCGACCCCACCCACTTTTACCCAACTTAAATCAGGGTAATGTCAGAAGCCGTAATGCCCGGTCTGCCATTCAGAATTGCCAGCGTAACTACTCCGCCAGCAGTACCAAAACCGTTAGAGTCATATCCTAGTCGTCCAGTTTCATTTTCATAAAAGACGAACGGCTCTGTCGCGCCCGCCCCGGCTGGACCAAAACTGCCGTTGTACTGCCCACTCTCAAGTGGCAAGAACGCCTTCGAAGAAATTCGATTCGTATTATCCAGTACCCTCAAGTTGGGGAAGCCGTTGGAGTCATTGATTTGGAAGATAAACTTGTCTTGGCCACTCGTAAAATCGCCGATTTGGTCTGTGTCAGTACCCACGGCGCCCTCGCCGAAGTTGTTGTAGTAGAAGCTGTCATTACCCGATCCGCCAATCAGCGTGTCAGCACCAGGCCCCCCGCCGAGAGAGTCGTTACCGTCGCCGCCGATCAAATAGTCTTTTCCAAAGCCGCCCAGCATGGTGTCGTTCCCACCACCGCCATTTAAGGTATCGTCCCCGGCTCCTCCGAGGGAGTCGATAGCATTGGATGAGTCGCCGAACAGGATGTCATCCCCGCTACCAGTAGTGATCACATCAGTGCCGTTGCCACCAATAATGAAGTTGCTGCCTAAGTTATCAGTAATGACGTTTGGCGCTGTAAGACCGGTAAAGCTGACGCCGCTAGCGTAGGAGATGAAGTCGTTACCCGCAACGTTGCCAATCACGCGATCGCGCGCGCTGCCAAAGATGATGGTGTCACTTCCCTCGCCACCGTTCATGAGGTTGGTGACGGTGAAGCTGCTGCCAGTAGTAGGATTGGTGTAGCCAATTAACAGATCGCCGCCGAGTCCGCCTTCGAGAGTAATCAAAGCCGTACCAGTACCAGCAAAACTGGCCTTGGTAGCATCGATAGTATCGTTGCCATCTCCACCGGCTGCGTTAGTAAAGGTACCGCTCAGGCTGTCGTTGCCTTCGCCGCCGATCATTGTATCCGTCACAAAAGCTGCAACGATTGTGTCATTGCCTACTCCGCCGTCGAGCAAGTTGCGACCCGCGAAGCCGGGAAATGAACTCTGGGCGCCTCCGCTCAAAGTTAGATTCGATACCCTGGATGACTGGATGAAGTCGTCGCCTGCACCTCCCAAAGCGGTATCCTGCGTGGCAAAAACCGTGATCGTGTCGTTGCCGTCGCCGCCCTCAAAGAAGTTTCTGCCGGCTTCAAACTCGCCGATCGCCCCGGTGAGAGAATCGTTGCCGCCACCACCAATCAAGGTGGTTCTCTCAATGCCGATCGTAATGACGCTGCCCTGAGCAAACGGGCTTGTCTGGGTACGGTTGGTAATGAATAAGATGTCGTCGTCAAGATCGCCCGACAGGTAGCTGTTGCTGGCCACACCTCTTAGGGTGTCGTTGCCTTTACCGCCAAAGAGACTGTCTCTTACATTGATACCTACAACCAAGTCGTCGCCCAAATCACCCCGCAAGTAGTTGCTACCTTCATTGCCAGCGAAGCCTCCGGTTAGGGGAAGACCGAGGTTGTTGCCACCCCCTGCGATGAAGAAGCCGATCGAGTCATTGTCCTTACCGCCGTAGAGGGAATCTGCTCTCTGGGCCCCTCCCAGCATCGTATCTGCGCCCTCATTACCAAACATGAGGTTAGCTTCGACAGTACCTTGGATCAAGTCTTCTCCCAAACCGCCGTACAGGCTAGCGCGGGCTTCAGCGATCATGGTGTCATTGCCGGAGTCGCCAAATAGCAAAGCCGGAGTCCGCTGAGATCTGATTGAATCTTCGTCGTCGCCGCCGTATATGGTATCGTTCGGGCCAACTGAAATCAGAGTATCGTTATCGCCTTGGCCAAATATTAAGCTGCCGCCCAGGGTGGAAGTTCTAATGAAATCCGCCCCCTCTCCGGCGAATACTGTATCCGGGCCTAGCCCCGGAAGGTTTAAATCTAGTTGATTAGAATTGTCATCTAACGTTGTCATAAAGCTTCACTCCTCTACTTGTTGGTCATCGCTGGTGCGACTACAGACACTGCCTAGAACACCGAATGTTTGGATTCCGCTGTAGTTTAACCTGTTTGCCAGCCGCAAGTCTAGCCTACTGGCGTTAACCCTGTCTAGACTTTCTCCCTCGCGGATTTTTTGCTTGTAAGCTTTTATTTTCAAAGTCTTCACCCTTTAATAATCCTGGTGCACTGTCTCAGGTGCTCACGCTCCATAAGACGCGGCTCATATTCTTAATGTTCCATTCTGGGTTGGCGGTCGGGGATCGCGTCCGGGGGAGGAAATTAAAGATTAAAAAAGGCAGATCTGGGTGATCGGGAAGACAAGGAAAATTGGGAGATTTTTACTTGGTAACAAGGCTTTGTGGCAATTTCCGGTTTTCCAGGCAGGGCCGTCATTTAATAATTCTGGCCCGGATTGAACTCGGTACCGCTCCGGGCTTTAAAAGTCTACGCCCCGCTTTAGTTCTACGCCCCGATCGCCGTAGTGTTTGTGACAGTATACCTCGGAGTGTACGCTTGCCAAGTCAAAGTAAGCGTGGGGTTTGTGGCAGCGCCCGGTGATAATAATTTCTGTATCCCGCGGCTTGCGTAGCAGGGCTTCGACGATCGGCTCTACCGGCAGCAGTTCTAAGTCTACTGTGGGATTGAGTTCGTCGAGAATAATCGTTTTGTACCAGCCGCTGGCGATCGCACATTTGGCGATTTCCCAGCCGCGTTCTGCTTCTATGCAGTCTAGCTCTTGCTGTTGCCCCCGCCAAACTATAGCATCTCGGCCGCACCGCTGGTGGTCTACTAGCTGCGGGTAGCTTTGCCGCAAGGCTGCGATCGCCGCATCTTCTGTATAACCGCTGCCACCTTTGAGCCATTGCACGATTAACACCCGGTGAGATTGGTCTTGACTGATACCCCTACCTATTGCCTGCAAAGCTTTGCCCAAAGCGCTCGTAGACTTGCCTTTCCCCGCTCCGGTGTATATTTCGATACCCGAAATATGATGGTCTGCCGCTGCGGGGTGATAGTGGGGCTTCATTTCTGAGTGTAAGTCGGCAATCTCCAGCAAAGCTTCCGGGGCCGCTCGACCTGTGGCGATGACTTCTAAATATTCTGGTTTGTTTTTGAGGGTTTGGACTACTTCGTCAACTGGCAGCAAACCCAAGTCCAATACGGGGTTTAGTTCGTCTAGTACCACGACGGAATAGAGCTCGCTGGCGATCGCTCCTTTGGCGATATCCCAGCCTCGCTGAGCTTCGGCGCGATCGAAGCGGGTGATTGCTTCGGTCCCAAAATATTCGGCTCTGCCGGTTCGCACTTGGTCGATCAAGTGCGGAAATGCCCGTTGCAAGGCTTCTATTGCTCCGTCTTCGTCGTAGGAGCGGCCGGGGCCTTTGAGAAAGCGCAGCAACAAGACTCGTGTGGGCGAGTCAGAATTGATACCCAGCCCGATCGACCGCAACACTACTCCCAAAGCTGCCTGAGACTTGCCTTTACCAGCGCCGTCGTAGACGTGAATCTGACCCGCGGCGCGTTCCGACCGGGATGAGGCTGTCCGAATACCAATGCCATTCCTTACCATAATCAGCAGTTGTTTGAGTCTGTAGCGGGGTGGGTATTCGATCGCGCGCCTTGAATGTTTAATTTTTCCATTCTTTTGGCGGATCTCAACAGATTATACGATAACTTCTAACCCCCAATCTTTTAAGCAGCGATCTAACGGAATCAGGTGCTCAAACCTCCGGTTAAGATTCTTCCGCTTGTGCTGTACAATTAAAATTTAACACGGACTGATATACCTAAAGGCTTATGATTGCGAGTGTTTTCCCATTTCGGACTGTTTTGGTGCAAATTTTAATTATGTTTTTGGCGATCGCGATCGAATCGTGGTTTTTGCAAAAACTACTTAAACTCGGCCCCAAAACCAGCATTGAATATACAGCCATCCTCAATCTATCTTGCACTTGCGTAGGCTGGTTAGTTTTCTTCGGCATTGAAAGCGTTCTTAGCAAAGAATTGCGGGAACAGCTTATCGGTTATATTTTATTAGGACGTGGGGATAATGTTTACGCTCCAATAACTATGATAGCACTCTCAGTATTGGCAGTCACATTTCTAGCTAAATGGCAGGGATTAGAATTCATAGAAAACATGGTTTCCGGCAATAAAAAAGCTTCCAAACCTCAGTTTTTAGGACCACCAACCCTCACCCGCCGTCCTCCAAAAAAAACTTTTCAAGTAACTACCCAGTTTGGGGGGATTTTAATCGCCCACACTGTTAGCAATATCGTTATTTTAACCGTGTTGTTTTTGCAAAGCGTCTATTGAAATTTATGATGAAGCAATTTTTAGATGTCACTCAGCAACTCACTAAGCTGACGAACAACCTTTGGGAAACCAATAAAAAAATCCAAAAGGCGATGATTCCGCCTAAAGTTGTCCACTGGAAGACTCCTTTACTACTCAGCATCTTTTTAGCTTTGCTGACAGTGGCGGCAGTCACTGACTGGCGGACGAGAACTCTGCTTTTTGATATGAGCTGGTTATTTTTTACACTTTCAATGGGTTTGCTGACCAGCCAGCAACCTTTTGTGATTAAAGGAGTAAGTCTGAGTCCGTGGGTGACAAGCATTTTAATTGGGTTGTGGTTGCTGGTAAGATTGCCGTCGGATAGGAAGGAAATAGCATGGATAGCTGGCCCACTTATAGCAGTAGTAGTTCTGGCGACAATAGAGATTTGGAATAGCGAGTCGAAACGGGAAGGTATCAGGTCGTTGGTGCGCCCTCATTTTTTGATGATCACTCTAGTTCACCTGCTCTTTTCCTGTTGGTTTGCATTTCACTTTTTAATTCAAGGTTGGATAGAACAGTATCCGAGTGTTTTATCTCAGGATTTAAGGCAAAGCGATTATGTGGTGACATTTCAACAGCCAACTATTAATCGCTCCCGAGGAGTTGTCATCCTCAATGAAATGGAGCGATACCTGCGAAATGAAGCCCGCACAAAACCGTGGGCGCAAGTAGAGCAAATGTTAATAGATATTGACAACGAGCGATTTTTTCTGCGGAATCAAGCCTTAAAAACAACTGGGGTAGTCGCAGAAGATGCGAGGTGGGATGTCAAAACCTCGATCGTCCAAGGAGATTCCCGCTATCAGTTAGAGATGCAGGCAACTTGGCTGGGGCTGGTTTTTAGACCGGAAATATATTCGTTTACCAAATCTTGCGAGGTGTTCAATATAGGCAATAGGGCGACTGTAACCTGTGATGCGATCAAACGCTCTCAACCCGGACAGAAAAAAGATGGGACGGCGGGGGACAGTCAAGTTTGATTCGGTCTCTGTTAACTAATTGCGATCGGTATAGCGGGAGAGTAGGAGAGTCTAAGAGTGGGAGGGAGATTCTGAGAGTCTGAGATGAAAAAAATCCTCTTTCTTTCCTCTTCCCTCTTCCCTCTTCCCTCTTCCTTACACTAAAGTATGGCGAAAGTCTCCAGTGGGTTAATAACTAGATGAATTTGAGAAGAATCTTGACAGTCGCGACCAATGTATTTTGGGAAGTAATTCGCGATCGCATCCTTTACTTAATTATTATTTTTGCTCTGTTGATGGGCGCTTCGGTACGGTTGATACCGGAATTGGCGGCGACAACCGAAAAGAAAATTATTTTAGATATCGGTTTAGCGGCTATGAGCATTCTCGGTTTAATTGCCACAGTGTTTGTGGCTACCGGATTGGTCAACAAAGAAATTGAAAAGCGCACTGTTTATCTGTTAGTTGCTAAGCCGATAAGTCGGGCTGAGTTAATTGTGGGCAAGCACTTAGGACTGTCGGCGGTGCTGGCTGTGCTTGTAGCAGCAATGACTGTTATCTATCTGGCTATTCTGAGTTTGAGCCGCATTCCTTTCCCTTTGGAAAGCATTTTAATCGCTTCGCTATTTATCTGGTTTGAGCTGTGTCTGATGGCTGGTGTCGGGATTTTATTTGGGGTTTTTAGCAGTTCGCTGTTGGCAACTTTACTGACATTTGGCGTTTATTTAATGGGACATTCGACGCGGGATTTAGTGGCTTTGGGCAAGTTAACTAAAAATCCTGGTCTTGAACAATTGATGATGGGACTTTATCTGGTTTTGCCGGATTTAGCCAGATTCAATTTGAGAAACGATGCTGTTTACGGACAAGTTCCTTACTTGGCAGGTTTGATTACAGATGCTGGCTACGGTTTGCTGTATGTGGTGCTGCTGCTGTCAATTGCGATCGCCATATTTTCCCGCCGGGAATTTTAAAGCGCGCATTCCGCACCTTTAGGGTAATGGTTTGTAGTGAAGACTAAAATCCTCACTACAAACAATTTTATTATCGACTTAGAGCGCTAAGATATAGAGAAGGTTATCGATCGCCAATCTTGACTAAAACTCAAACTTTTATTGGTAAAATGAGGTGACTTATGACTACTATAATTCACAAACCGATATCGCAGTTAAAGATTACTTGGCCACTGCTACCCGATGATTTCATCCTACCAGACGACCCTGTAGACGATATAGACCATCCCTTGCTAGCTAACGGTTTGCGCCAGTCTGTAGTGGATTCCCCGGAACTAATGCAAGACGCACTAATAGTTTCTAATTTTGCTTTGTGCGCTGCTGTGGACGATCGCACTATTTGCAAAGCCCCAGACTGGATGTACGTGCAGCCGGTTCAACCTTGGCCTCATAACTATCCCCGCCGTAGTTACACCCCTCATACCGAAGGAACTGTCCCTTTTGTAGTGATAGAATTTCTATCAGCTACTTACGGCGATGAATACTCTGTCGAACACACAGAAGAAATCGGTAAGTGTTTTTTTTACGAACAAGTAATCAAAGTTCCTCGCTATGTCATTTTTCGACCGCATACAGGCAGAATAGAAGTTTATGCGCTTGAATCCGAGCGTTATGACAATCAAAATCCTGATAAAAACGGCCGTTATTTAATACCTGGATTAAATCTATTTCTGGGAGTGTGGCAGGGAACTCGCGAAGGTAGAACGGGATATTGGCTGCGCTGGTGGACGGAGGGCGGAGAACTGCTTTTGTGGCCGGAAGAAAGGGCAGAAAATGAACGCCTGCGGGCAGAAGATGAACGCCTGCGGGCAGAAAATGAACGCCAGCGAGCCGATCGCCAACAGCAAGACAAAGAGTTAGCCGAGACGCTGCTGGAACAGGAAAGACAGCGAAATCAAGAACTTTTGGCTCGATTGGCAGCCCTCGGTATCGATCCAGAATAGCATTAGAAGTCCGATGCAAGTCGGAAAAAGGAAGAGGTTCGAGGGAAGAAGGGAACCCGATCGAGATATGCTTTCTTCATCCTTCTTTCTTTAGTTTGCTTTCTTACTTCTCTGTTTGTCACAAAAAGTTGAAATTATGTTAGTAGAAAAACTCGAACAATTAAAAGATATTTTCGCACAGATGGAACGGGCTTTGATTGCCTACTCCGGCGGAATTGACAGCACTTTGGTGGCAAAAATCGCTTTTGATGTGTTGGGATCTCGCGCTTTGGCAGTGACGGCAGTTTCCCCATCTTTACTGCCAGAAGATTTAGAAGATGCGCGCATTCAAGCAGCAGAAATAGGGATTGCCCACCAGGAAGTACAAACTCAGGAAATGGCAAATCCAAATTACACTTCTAACCCGGTTAACCGCTGCTATTTCTGCAAAAGCGAACTGCACGATACTTTGAAACCTCTAGCACTAGCAAAGGGTTATCCTTATGTGGTGGATGGGGTTAATGCTGACGATTTAAAGGATTACCGTCCCGGAATTCAGGCTGCGAAGGAACGCGGCGCGCGATCGCCTTTAGCAGAAGTAGGCATGACTAAATTGGAAGTGCGGCAGTTGGCTAAAGAATTGGGTTTGCCTTGGTGGGACAAACCGGCTCAACCTTGTTTGAGTTCGCGCTTTCCTTACGGCGAAGAAATCACCGTGGGAAAGTTGCAAAGAGTGGGGCGCGCTGAACGCTATTTGCGGCAGTTGGGACTGAAAAATTTGCGAGTGCGATCGGACGGAGATACGGCCCGCATTGAGTTACCAGCAGAGGAGATTAAGCAGTTTGTGTTAAATGCGGATTTGCCTGCATTAGTCGCGGTGTTTCAAGAGTTTGGTTTTGTTTACGCGACTTTGGATTTGGAGGGGTTTCGCAGTGGCAAATTAAATCAGGTTTTGCAGCCGCAGTTGTTGCAGGCAAAAGGTTGATTAATTTTCCCGAATACAAAAAATTTCTCATGATTGATGTAGTTTGGGAAATGGACAAAGGGGAACCATGGCAATCGAACCTTTATAGTGGCGTTGCTGAATCAGGGTATGAAAAAAAACTTTAAAATCCCAAAGCTGTGTGGATACTGGTTTCTATGACAGTCATATTTAGCGTTTCATACCGTAAATCAGCAACGCCGCGAATTTCTTGATAGTACAATCCCCCGAATTTATCCGTGGGATCAATCAAAAATCTAAAATCTAAAATCTAAAATCGAATGACTCTATGCAGCGGTTTCAACCGCCGAGTCATAAACAGGGTGGCTAACTTTCAACGCCCGAGTCTGATCAAGGAGTAGTTGGCTGAATTTGCTGTGGCTGCATTTGCTGCTGCTGATTTTGGAGCTGAAGTTGCTGCTGCTGGATCTCGAGTTGCCGATTCTCAAGATCTATTTGCCGCTGTCTGTCTTCGAGTTGCAAGCGTCTGTCTTCAAGTTGCAGCAATCTGTCTTCAGCTTGCCGCTGTCTTTCTTCACGTTGTAGCTCTCTTTCTAGCAGTCTGTCTTCACGTTGCTCTTGTCTGTCTTGACGTTGTTCGCGAATCTGTCTGAGCTGATTTCGCCGCTCAAAATCGCCTCCCAAAAATAAGTTTTGAAAAGCGTTGATAGTTGCTTGAAACCCAGTAAAAACGCCGCTAACAGCGCTGATCCCACTTGCAACTCCTGTTATTGGCTGCAAAAAACTGTTGATATTATCTCCTACCCTAGCATAGCCCGATCGCGCTACCAGAATCACATCGTCGTTGCGGAGAGTAGGGTTATTATTAGGATTCAACCCTTGAGCAAAATCTACCTCGATCGTGCGGCGAGAAACAGTACCGTTGGGGTTCAATCGCAATAGTTCTACCTTGTCTTTTTTAGCCCGCAATTGATTGAAACTGCCCGCCGTCAGCAAAGCTTGGTGCAGGGATGTACTAGGCCGCACCTGCAAAGCCCCAGGCCTAATTACTTCTCCTACAATATTGATGCTAATCGCGTTCGGAGAAAAACTGCTATTTGCGACTTGAGAAACTTCCGCTAAGTCTACAGTAGCTGCTGTCGGGATAATTACGCTATCTCCTTCTTGCAGCAAAATATCTTGAGTTGCGTCGCCTTTTTGCAGCAAATCCCACAGATTTACCATGATAGTTTGTTCATTGCCACCTCTGACTCGGCGGCGGATTTGCACGCGGCGAATGTCAGCTTCTGTAGTGATACCACCAGCAATTTTCAATGCTCTAGTTATTGTTGGTAAGCCTACAACTGCTCCTTGCTGTTGGTCGATAGCTACAAAACTCAACTCTGTTTGTTGGTTGCTCGATCGCACATCCGAAGCAAATACAGTATAAGGCCCCGGCCGGTTTACTTCCCCGACAATTACCACACCAATTGGTTTAGTAATATCAGCGGAAAAATTAGCACTGGCTCTTTGGCGAACTTCTTGAGTATTCAGGGCCCTTGCTGTCGGTACAAAAATTGTATCTCCATCTCGAATCGTGACATCTTGACGCAAATTTCCCGTGTCTAAAAAATCCTGCAAATCAACATTAGTAACTTGCTCCGGCCCGCCTCTGTTGGAACGACGAATTTGGACATTTCGCATATCTCCTGCTGATGTCACCCCTTGTGCAAGTTGCAGCATTTCCATCAAAGTCGGGAATTTTACTCCTCCTCCTTCTCTAGTGGGATTAATCTTGTAGGAACCCGGGCGAGTAACTTCACCCGCAAGACCTATATTTAGGGGGCGAGCGACGATCACAGTCACGGTAACAACGGGAACATTGATGAAGGGTTCGTATCGCTGGGTAATCACATTAGCGGCTTGTTGCAGCGTCAACCCTTGAATTGATACGCTGCGAATAATTGGCAAATTGAGCGTCCCATCAACTAACACTTGATATTCTCTGCTGAATTCAGGGACGCCGAAGATATCTAAAGCAATGCGATCGCCCGGGCCTAAAGTATAAGCTGCTTCTGGTGTCAGCGAACCAGAATTGCCGATCGGCGGCAAACTCGAACCCGGAGGTGGCGGCGGTACTCTCGGTTGGTTTGGGTTCCTAGCGGGCGCAGGAGTTCTGACGGCAGGTAACTGAGCTCTACTGGGCAGCGAACTCAATAGCACCAGGAGTGCTGACAAACTCAGACTTGTAGCGGTTTGAATGGTATGTTTCATCTTTCTTCCCTGGTTGCAGCCTGCCAATGAACAAGAGCAATTTAGCTAGTGGATTTTAGTTTATTTTCCCTGCTGTCCAGTGTAGCCTCGCTGTGCTGCAAAATCCACAGGTGCAAGCATAAAAATTGTACGATCGTACTTAACTATTTTGTGCCTTGTTTGTAAAGAAAGTGTAAAGCCCGCCAACTGTTGTCAGGATTAGGATCTCGTTTGAGCAAAATTTTTCATACATAAGTCCGCATATAAATCAACCCGCCGAAGAAAGGAGATAGGAAAAAACCGCCCTGATTTGAGGTAAAATATTAGATAATTCTATCTGCGGGACAAAGACAAGTGTCACTAAAATTGGATAAAGTAATTCCCTGGGGGCGCTGCTTGGATGAATACATAGGAATGTTTAGCTTGACCTCAAGTGACCTCAAGCTAGCAATTCTTGATTGTGCGGGCGGCCCGGCGAGTTTCAATGCGGAAATGAGTCGCCAAGGTAACAAGGTAATTTCTTGCGATCCAGTTTATCAGTTTACTGCGGTGGAAATTGGCGATCGCATCCAAGAAACATATCAAACTGTCATTGACGGTGTAAAAGCCAATGTAGACGGCTACCTGTGGAATAATTTTGAATCGCCCTACCAGCTAGGGGAAGTGCGAATGAAGGCGATGCAGGAATTTTTAGAAGATTTTCCATCAGGCTTACAGCAAGGCCGCTACATAACTGCTGAGCTGCCTGTTTTGCCTTTCGAGAACGGTAAATTCGATTTAGCTTTGTGCAGCCATTTCTTATTTGCTTATTCTCACCTACTTTCCGAAGAATTTCATTTGGAAGCAATTACAGAAATGTGTCGGGTTGCGAAGGAAGTCCGGGTCTTCCCTCTATTGCAGAGTTTTAGCGGGGAGGAATCCGATCACTTAAATCCGATTATCACAGAATTGAAAAAGAGAAGTTTTAGTGTAGAAATTCAAGAGGCTCCTTATGAGTTTCAAAAAGGCGGGAATAAGATGCTGCGAGTTAGCAAAAAAAGCTGAGCATAAAAGTAATAATAACTTATTATGCTGTTATGGAAACCAAATAACAGCCATTAATTCGCCAACTATTATCAAACTGTTTTTCCATGAGATAAATGGCTCGGATTGGGATGCCTTCCGAGTCCAGCAACAGCACCGGCTGAGCGGGAATTCCTTCTACAGTGGCGAGGTTTTCAAATAATACCGAGCGCGGACGGTAGACAGATTGATAGGCAATTTTTACCATGTGCATAAAGTTTTCGGCTGTGCGAAACTGCTGCTGAATTCCGGGACTGGCGAAGGCAAAAGCCCCAGCAGCATCGTCTTTTTGAAATGCTTGCAGTTGCTGTTCTACGACTGAGCGAATGGTAGTGCGATCGCTTTCACTGAGGAACATATCTTTAATAATTTGTCAAGAGATGGGAGTGTCGAATAGTTACTATTATAGCGCTCCAACTTAAAAGCGATTTTGTTGCGGGATGGCTGGGAAGCTGTCAGGGCGATCGGGGTTTATTTAAACCCTGGCCGGCTACAGACATTAGTGGTAAAATTGGTTAAAGACTTTAAGAATTGTCAAAATGCTAAGCAGCGCCGCATTGAGGAAAACAGGGTCGGGGTGGGAATTTGCAAATGAAGAAGCCTTAGAGGATTTTGTCGAAGTTCACTTGCAAAGTTTGCTCGGTTTGACAGTCATCAAGCGGCAATTCACTGTCAACGAGCAAAGATGCGATATTATAGCGGTGGACGAGAATAAACGGTTAGTTGTGCTGGAGTTGAAAAACGGCGAAGATAGATATGTCGTTCAGCAGTTAACCCGTTATTACGATGCTTTGTTGGAACACAAACCTTTTGCCGATCGCGTGGATTACGATCGACCCGTTCGCTTAATAGCAATTACGCTAAAATTTCACAGGGATAATTTTACAGATAGGAAGTATCACGGGCTATTTTTTCAATTTTTGCAATTTGCGATCGTTCCTGACGAGGAAAAATTATATTTACACTTTAAAGATGTAGATGCCGAACATATTGCACGAGTAGAGATTACATATCGAGAACAATACAGCAACGAAACTCTATCTGAACCGCCAAGGTTGCTTTTAAAATTTGTTCAAGAATGTAATGAAACTGAACGCGAAGGAGTTTTGAGCGTTCGCAGACAGATTCTAGGCTGTGATAGACGGGTCAAGGAACTTACTGACTCTAGTAGTATTAAGTATGGTTTCGGCAAAAATAAATTGATTGCTGAATTTAGATTTGATGCCAGACGAAATAGCCCTGCAATGTTTTTATGGCTGCCACTTCCCAGAGGATACAACAATAATAAAATCCTAGCTAGAATGAGAATTTGGACGAATTGGGAAATAGTCACAGATACAGGTTATATTCGGAAGGGAATTGGCATAATGGTTAATGAGGATGAGTACAAAGTAGGTATGGTTTCTCCTTCAGCTAAGTTAATGCCTGATACCTCCTATAGGGCATTAGGTGCCAGGGATAAATTTTTGAACGATCCAGCATACAGAAAGAATTATGTTATGAATAATTTGGAATTTTATGTGAGCAAGTATGGACGGAACTACCGTCACGGTTCGCCGTTAGCGATGTCCATAACATACTATTTTAAGATAATTGGAAAAAGTGACGAATCCACTTCTTTAGAAAGAATAGTTAATTTAGCTTTAGAATCAAGATTGGTAAAACTCTAACTTGGAAGAATTAATAAACCCGATCGCACCCATCACCCCTTAGCCAATCCACTATCCATCTGCGTCTATCTGCGTGCATCTGCGGTTAACAAAACCTCCTCAATAGCTTCGCAACAAATCAAATTACCCAACTTTGATATAATATTACACCTAGAAGCCAAACTCAAGCCAACTCATGCCACAAACAGTCTGGATCGCACGACACGGAAACCGCATCGACTTCGTTAACCCCGACTGGTTTCTCACCGCAGAACACCGCTACGATCCCCACCTTTCCGAAGACGGTCACGTTCAAGCTAAACAACTCGCCAATCGCCTCAAAGGAGAAGGAATTTCTCATATTTTTGCTTCCCCTTTTCTGCGAACTGTCCAAACAGCAAATCACGCGGCCGAAGCTCTCGATTTGTCAATTAAACTAGAGTGGGGACTGTGCGAATGGTTGAATCCGGAATGGATGACAGAAATGCCGGAAACTGAGTCCGTCGAAGCTTTGTGCAGGCGTTTTCCCCGGATTGATGCTTCCTACAAAAGCGGTATTACTAATTATCCCGAAACTGGGGAAGCTTGTCTCAAAAGGGCGGGGGAAACTGCTAAACGCCTCGCGGCTGAGTTTCCTGAAGATATGTTATTAGTAGGTCACGGTGCGTCGGTTTTAGGAACTGCGATCGGGCTAGCGGGCTGTGCAGAAACGGAAATTAACGCTTCTTTGTGCTGTTTGGTGAAAGTGGTGCGGGGTGAGGGAGAATGGTCGATCGCACTTAATGGCGATACTTCTCACCTGACTGACTCTGAAACCGCGATCCGGTTTAATTAAAGTTGAGATTCGTGCGAAAAATCGCATTTTATGCTATGTGTGTAAGGTGCGCGGCAGAAGAGCACCTTACGTTCATCTGATTAGTCCGAATCTGGGTGTTATTGTTTAATCTCGATCGCACATTTTAAATCGAAAATCTTAAATCGATATGGCTGGACACAGTAAGTGGGCGAATATTAAACGCCAAAAAGCGAGAGTTGATGCCGTTAAAGGCAAGGTTTTTGCTCGAATATCTCGCGAAATTATTGTCGCGGCCCGCAGCGGAGTTCCCGATCCCGCTGGCAATTTTCAACTGCGGACGGCTATTGAAAAAGCCAAGGCGGCGGATATTCCTAATGAAAACATAGAAAGGGCGATCGCCAAAGGTGCTGGCTTGGCGGGGGGAAGTTCGGAATTAGAAGCTATTCGCTACGAAGGTTACGGCGTTGGCGGGGTTGCTATTCTGATTGAAGCGCTGACAGACAATCGCAACCGCACAGCGGCTGACTTGCGAGAAGCTTTTACTAAAAATGGCGGAAACTTGGGCGAAACTGGTTGTGTGGGCTGGATGTTTGACAACAAAGGAGTTTGTACTGTACGCGGCCCGATTGATGAGGAACAATTGTTTGAAGCGTCCCTAGAGGCGGCGGCGGAATCTTATGATTTGATATTAATTGATGAGGATACTGAAGGTGCAGAGGTATTTACAAGTGTGGCTCATCTGGAACAACTGGCTGATGTTTTGAAACAAAAAAAATTTGCAGTTTTGCAGTCGGAAAATCGCTGGATTCCGAGCAATACAGTGGAAATAGACACTCCTGAAAAAGCTCGATCGCTCCTAAAGTTAATGGATGCACTGGAAGATTTGGATGACGTGCAAAGCGTCACGGCGAATTTTGAAATGACCGATGAATTGATGTCTTTGAGTATGGTGTAACAATCTAAATCACCAGATTTTGGCCATCCGCAAGACAAATCCCGGTAACTCTGGATCTGCGCTGACTGTTTCAGGATTATCTAAGATTTCAGGTTCGCAATCGGGACGGTAGATGTAGACTTTTCTGTTTTTGCGATCGAGCAAAAAGCCGAGCGATACACCGTTCTCAATATATTCTTGCATCTTGTTTTGCAATCCCTTGAGAGTGTCACTAGCAGACCGCAATTCAATCACAAAGTCGGGACAAATCGGTGCGAATGAGGCTTTTTGTTCTTCAGTTAAGGCATTCCAGCGCTCTAGTTTAATCCAGGAGGCATCGGGAGATCGGGTTGCTCCATTCGGCAAGGTAAAGCCTGCACTGGAGTCAAACGTTTCACCTGTGCCATCTTCTTCTGCCCAGTTTGCAAGTTGCTGAAAAATCTTACCGTTTCGATTCCCTGTATCTGAAAAAGCTGGTGACATGATAATGACTTCCCCACTGGCAGTACGCTCAATTCTCAAATCGCGATTAACTATACAGAATTCATAGAACTGTTCAACAGTCATCGATTGGATCGCAGGGAAATTGACCGTCAGTGGGACGCTTTCGGTTTGAATTAGCAGCGTCGTCATGGTTTTTCCTCAGTTGGTGCAGGGGTGATAGAATACCTTGAGCTTATCATATCTTAGCTTGGCGATCGCAAGTCTTAATCGATCGCGGATTCGGAGGCTTGTATCCGTTTTTGGGCTGGGTCAATCGATTTTAGATTTTAGATTTTAGATTTTAGATTAAAGAATTGAAGCATTGACCCCACGGAGCAATTCGGGGGGCAAGTTTCATCGGATACAGGTTTTTTATTTCTGGACGGATGAATCACGTGGCGGGTATCCTGGATGCTTGATTGTCAATAATCTTTTTTCCCAGTCAGCAAATAAGTAACCATGTATCCCTTGCCCTTAATTTGAATGGCGCCGCGCTTCTGAAAAGTATATTTATCTTTTAATATCTCGTAGGTTTCGGCGGTGACTTGAATGCAGCCGGTAATCCCGTGGGATTCCATGCGCGAAGCAATATTTACTGTGTCGCCCCAGAGGTCGTAAATAAACTTTTTTAAGCCGATAACGCCGGCAACGACAGGGCCACTGCTAATCCCGATCCGAATGCTGAAAGGTTCCGAATGTTCTAAACTGAGGAGCCGAATTTCGTGTAGCATATCGATCGCCATGTTCGCAACTGCCTCGGCATGATCCTCTCTGGCCGTAGGCAAACCGCCGACAACCATGTAAGCGTCACCAATAGTCTTAATTTTCTCCAAACCGTGGCGATCGGCCAAGTGGTCAAAAGCGGAAAAAATATCGTTGAGCACTTCCACCACTGCCGTCGCTGAAATTCTCGACGAAAGCTCTGTAAACCCCACAATGTCCGCAAACATGACAGTTACTTCCGCAAAACTTTCGGCGATATTGTGTTCATTGTCCTTCAAACGCAGGGCGATCGCTGCGGGCAAAACGTTCAGCAGCAATTGCTCGGATTTAGCTTGTTCGAGTTCCAACTGTAGGTAAGCAGCCTGCAACTGTTCGGCTTGGCGAATTCTTTCTCCGGCTAGCTTTTCGATTTGGGCGGTGCGACTCAAAGATGTCAGCATATATGTCACCGGAATCAGAGTCCACAGCATCCCCATCGTCAGAGTTCCCCAAGAGCGCCAGTGCTTGCGAATCCTGCGAATTTCCGGCGTTGCCGACACGTACATAGACCACTGGCGGCCGCTAATTTTCAGCCGCCTTCTGCAAGCTGTATAGTTCGGGCCTGGATTGTCAAGAATCGGGCAGTTTTGTAGGAGAGAGGGTTTTGCAGCGACTGATACTGGAAGCACTTGTTGGCTCGCGGATTGGAACTGCACCGCAAATTGCTGAATTTGCCTCTCAGCAGGGAGGTTTTTGAGAACCGGGTTGGCCGTTTGGGGTAACAATGACGCTGCTTGTTGCTTGTCTGGAGCCTCGCTAACGAGATAAATATTGAGGTATTCGGTATTGCGTCCTTTTAAAGAGGTTTGGAAAATATCTTTGCCTCGAAATACGCCCAGAACAAATCCTTGTAGCAATTGGCGACGGGATTCCAGGGTAGTCGGTTTACTGCTGTTTTCGTAAATCGGAACTATTGCCAAAAGACCCTGTTCCGGGGAATTGCCCTGAGTTAAGCCGATGTAGTTGGTGACAATCATTTCTCCTGTATCGCGCCCTCGATCGAGCGCGACGCGGATTTCTGGGTGGGAGGCGAGGTCAAAGCCTAATACTGTCTCGTTTCCGGCTGGTGGTTCGACGTAGAAAGCCGGGAAGTATTCGGAACGCTGGAGGGCCTTGCGGAGTTCTCCTCGCGGGCCGCGCTCTGTAATCTCGAAGCTGGGATCTGTTTCGGTTCTAGCTTTGGTTTCGTAGTTGCGCCGCTCGGAATTGGGGACGCGGGGGGCCCAAGCCAGGAGTTGCAGGCTGGGGTGGACGGATAGGGGCCGGGCGACAAACCGGGCAAAAGAGGAACGCTCAACGGCGCTGAAGGCTTTCATGTAGTCGCTGAGGGCGAGAACAGTATCTAAGTCGGAGTTGAGCTGGCGTTCGATGCCGATCGAAATATCGTCAATGCGGCGGTGCATTTCGTAGTCGCGGCGCTTGTCTTCCCAGTCCCAAACCAAGGCAAATGTCAAAACCGACAGCCCGACACCCAAAGCCAGCGTCAACCCGGCTGGAATGTAGCGAGACCAGGATAAAGGTAGTTTTTTCAGCATAATTGCCTAGCGAATAAGGGCTGCAGATTAGCACACCGCTGAGTGCGATTTGTTCCGGCCTCTGAGTGCGGTTAATTCAAAACCCTGATAACTCAAGCACCGACGGCAATTGGGAATTAAAAGTTAGATATTTAAACTTTTACTTTTACATTAATGGACGATCGCTCAGCAGGGGATTTCAATCCAAAATTCCGCTCCCTGTCCGGGCGCTGAGATGCACCGCAGGCTTCCCTTATGTTTTTCTACCACAATTTGATGGCTGATGGATAATCCTAAACCAGTTCCAGAGCCTACGGGCTTGGTGGTGAAGAACGGGTCAAATAGCCGCTTGCGAACCTCTTCGCTCATTCCCGGGCCACTGTCGGCGATGCAAATTACCATGCGATCGCAATCACTGAGCTGGGTTTTACTGTGGCTTTTCAACCCAGCTTTTTTCATGAGGGTGCGAATCACGATCGTCCGAGGTTCCGGTTGGTTTTCTAGAGCATCGATCGCATTGCTGATAATATTGAGAAATACCTGGTTTAACTGCCCCGCACAACAGTAAATTTTTGAGACTTTTCCGTATTCTTTAATAATTTCAATCCGGCTTTTTTGACTTGCCTGATGCAATCTGTGCTGCAAAATTAACAGTGTACTGTCAATTCCTTCATGAACGTCTACTAACTTCATTTCTGATTCATCCAGCCGCGAAAAGTTCCGCAGCGACAACACAATATTACTGATTCTTTCTACTCCTACTCTCATAGAGTTTAGCATTTTTGGCAAATCTTCCTTCAGAAAATCTAACTCTAAGTCCTTAACTTTTTTAGCAATCTGAGGCCCTGGGGACGGATAGCATTCCTGGTAGAGACTTAACAGTTCAATTAAATCGTGAAAATAGTTGTAAGTATGAGAAATATTGCCGTTAATAAAAGTGGCAGGATTGTTGATTTCGTGGGCAATCCCAGCCACCATCTGACCGAGACTCGACATTTTTTCGGATTGAACTAATTGGATTTGAGCGTTTTGTAGCTGTTCGTATGCTTCTTGCAATTGGGCGGCTTGTTTTCTTAATTGAGATTCGGAAGCTTGGAGTGCAGCGGCGGAAATTTTGCGATTGGTTATATTTTCAATCATCCCTAAGTTGTAAATAGGTTGTCCTTCACCGTCTCGAATCAAAGTAGCTGTCACGTTTACCCAAACAATTTTACCTGTAGCGGTAATCTGGCGGAGTTCGATTTGATAGTGAGTAATTTCTCCCCGCTTAAGAGAATCAGCAACTTGGAGATTTTTTGGAGAATCTTCGGGATGTCCAAGTTCAATAAATGTTTGGGCAAGCAATTCTGCTGCGGTATATCCCAGCATTTCGCAGTAAGTTTTATTGACTCTCACTAACTTATTATCATCTAAATTAGCTAAGTAGATAGCGATGGGTGCATCTTCAAAAATTGTGCGAAATAGTTCCTCGCTGGCCCGGACTTGAGCTGCTAGGGAAAGCCTATCGGTGATGTCTTCAAAAGTAGACAAAATGCCGACAACATTGCCGGAATTGTCGTGTAAAGGTATTTTATTTGTATCCAGACAGCACTGGGTGCCGTCGGCTTGCATTTTGGATTCTATGATGTGATATTCTGGGGTGTTGGTTGCCATGATACGGCGGTCGCAGGCTCGAAAAAATTCTGTTTCTTCCGGCTTCCAAGGCATATCGAAGTCGGTGAGACCGGCGATTTCACTGGGGTGATTGAAACCTGCGACTTTGGCAAAGTTTTTGTTGCCTCCCAAGTAAACTAAATCTCGATCTTTCCAGGCGATTAACTGAGGGATGTTATTGATTACCAACCACAGCATTTTTTGGGAGGTTTCCAAGGCTTCCGTGCGTTCTAGGACGCGCTTTTCTAGTTCTTGATTGGCTTGTTGCAGGGCGATTTTTGACTCGCTGAGGGCGATTTCTGCTAGCTTGCGATCGCTGATGTCGATTGTCACTCCCTCCCACAGTATATCGCCCCCAGGCTGCATTTCGGGGCGGGCAATGCCGCGAATCCATTTCACTTTTCCCGATCCGGTTACGATCCGCCCTTCATATATCCAAGGTTTGAGAGTTTTGCCGGAAATTGCGATTGATTCTAACAGATTTTTTAGGTCTTCTGGATGCACCGTTGCCCAAATTAAATCCGAGTTTTGTTCAACTTTTTCTGGCTCTAATTCGTAGAGTTCCCAACAGCCGGAACTTACATAAATGAATTCATTTGAACCGTCGGGATGCAGCAAGTATTGATAAATCATTCCCGGCACGTTGGCGGCCATTTTTTGGAATCTGGCTTCGCTTTGGATCAGTGCTGATTCTGCAAGTTTGCGATCGCTAATATCAATCAACAAGCCGTCCCAAATAATGTTATCTTTTTCGCCCGGTTCTGGTCGGGAAGCCCCGCTAATCCACTTAATCCGATCGCCCGGAAAAACAAATCTTCCTTCCCACCGCAAAGGCTCTAAAGTTTTAGCTGAGGTAGCAACAGATTCATGGAAGCTTGGCGCATCGTCTGGATGAATCATTTCGATCGCGGGCCTAGCTGAATTTTGGAGTACCTCTGGTTCTAATTCCCAGAGTTCGCGGCAGCCGGAACTGACGTAGGGGAAAGACATAGCGCCGTCTGCTGCTAACTGAAATTGATAAATCATGCCGGGAACGTTGGCGGCTAGTTTTTGAAACCTCGCTTCGCTTTGCCGTAGTGCTGTTTCTGCTTCTACGCGATCGGTAATATCGTAAAATGCCGATAAAATTGCGGCTTCGCCATTAAAATTAATCGCTCGCATCGACATTTTTACCCAAAAAAAACTACCATTTGCTTTCTTGAGGCAGATTTCTTCGCGGTCGCTAAAACCATTTTGTTTGACTAATTCTAGCAATTGAATGTGGTCGTTGATATTGGCATAAAATTCATTTTTTTTTCCACCAAGGAGTTCTTCATTACTCAAACCTAAACTTTCACCAAGAGCAGGATTTGCATACAAAATAACGCTGTCTTCTATGCGCGTAATTAACATGGGAACGGGAGTCGTACTGGCGATAACGCGCAATCTTTCTTCGCTTTCTTCCCTGGCTGTTTCGGCTGTTACTCTTTTGCTAATATCGTTCTGAACTCCGATAAAATGAGTTAATTTTCCCTCATTATCTAGGATGGGGGAAACCATTAATTCGTTCCAAAAAGGAGTTTTGTCTTTGCGATAATTTTTGATAATTACCTGAATTTCCGTTCCCGCTTCCAAGCTGCGGCGGAGTTTATTTAATTCGGCATGATCGGTATCGGGGCCCTGCAAAAACCGGCAGTTGCGTCCAATAACTTCTTCGGCACTGTAACCGGTCAGTTTCTCAAAAGCAGGATTGCAGTAGATAATAGGTGTGTCAGGCTTGCGAGCATCCGCGATGAGGATACTGTTGCTCGAAGCTGCGATCGCCCGTTCTAGGAGAGACAGGTTGAAAGAGTCTGTTGTCATCTGTAGCAATATCCAAACTCCTTGGGAGCGGACAGAACAATAGGAAATTATAAATAGCTTGAGCCATTCTTATTCTATAATTTTATTTTTAATTTAGCTTTTTTAACAAAGTCAGCAGCCCAAAAAAGCCGACGGGGGAGACGACTAATACCATTTTAGATTTTAGATTTTAGATTGGCAATGACTGATTCCATTATGGTTTGGGGCACGGGCATACAATTACCTTTGTGCTTGAAAGTAAGTAGTATAACAGAAGGCATTCGGTACTTATCCAGAAAACAGAAGGTGAAAATACCCAAGGCGGCAAGAAAAGAGAAGGTGAAAACACTGATATGTTGAACTTTTTTTCTTCTCCTCCTTCCATCCGGTTCATCAACCCTTTTAAATTGACAAGCTAATGCAAGAACCCTGAGCAGTTTTGCTTACTTCAATTCTGGCTTGAAAAGCTTCTTTCAGGTGCGGCATATGGGTAACGGTGAGGATGCAGGCGAAGTCGGAGGCGATCGCATTAATTGCAGCAATCAGCCGATCGCACCCTTCAGCATCCTGAGTCCCAAATCCCTCATCAATAATCAACATTTGTAAAGCCGTGCCCGCCCGCTGAGACAGCAATCTCGCCAGCGCCAGCCGAATCGCAAAATTAATCCGAAAAGCTTCACCGCCAGAGTAAGTTTCGTAGGCGCGAGTACCGCGAGCATCAGCAATTAAAATGTCTAAAGTGTCAATCAATTTAGTTGCTTTTTTAGAAGCAGCAGCCCGCTGAGTAATAAATTGAACGTGCAATTGATTCGCGCTCAATCTCGACAATATCTGATTGGTTTCAGCTTCGAGTTGAGGCAAAACATTTTCAATCATTAAAGCTTGAATGCCGTTTTTACCAAAGGCTTGACCCAACTCTTGATAAACTCGCTGCTGGCGTTTGGCAACTTGCATTTGCTCTTTTTGAGCTACTAGCTGAACTTGCAGATTTTCCAGATTTTGCTGCTGCTGCTGGAGGCGTCCGAGACTTCCCAAATGTTGGTCTAGCTGCTGGCGGCGGCGACTGATTTGCTGTTCGATCGCACTTATGCGAGCTGTGGGATCGGGATGTTCTTGCAATTGCTGGTTCATCGCGGCAGTTTGAGCGCTGACAACTTGCAAATCTTGATCGCGTACTGCGATGGAATTTGCTATTTCATTAACCCGCTGCTGCACTTGGGGGTACTGCACAGTTGCCGATCGCAATTTTTCGGCGCGGGCGATCCAAAACTGCGATCGGCGCATTTCGCTCCGCACGTGTTCGTGCTGTTCCAAATTATAGCCAATTTCAGCAATGTATCTATCTAAAGATAGAATTTGCTGCTGTATTTCCGAGCTGTTTTTTTGCTGTTCTAACTGTTGCTGTACGGTGACTAATTGAGTTTGCAAATCCGGGCGGCGGGCATTAATTTTATTCAGTTTCTGCTGAGCGTCTTTGATTTGAGCTTGCTTAATTTCCGCCCACCGCAAGCGCTTTTCATCGCTGCGGGCGAGGGAGTGGCTGCGATCGCTGTAATTGAGCTGTTGCAGTTGTTGTTCGATTTGCTGGAGTTCGCCCAAATCCTCCGCTGCATACTCGCCGGTGCGTAGCAACCGCTCGATTTCTGCAGCGTCTTGACGCATACTTTGCAGTCGGTTTTCATCTTGGCCCAGGCTATCTAATTGTGCTTGTAAATGACTGCGGCGTTCCCGCAATTCTTGGTAGGGCGCTAATTCCTCTTCAAGTTCGCGGTATTCATGTCTGAGAACTTGAATTTCGCGCTCAGAGACGGCCAACTGTTCGCGCACAACCCACAGTTGGTTCCAGATTTCCTGCTGTTGGGTGTGGTGTTTTGTGACTACCAAATTCCAGTAGTGTTCGTCTAAAGGTCGATCGCACAAAGGACAATTGCCAAAATTTGCATCCCGCACCATTAAAGGGGAATTCGATGGCTCGTTTTCCGCAAAATTCGAGGCTTTACCTTCGCCTGCGGTTGTTTCTCCTTCATGTTTCCGCAGCAGTTGCAGTTTTTGGTCGATTTCGGCGAGTCTGGTTTGATAGTCGCGGCTTTTGGCTTGCAGGTTTCCGAGAAAGTCGTGCCTTTCTTGACCTTTTTCGCGGACTCGCTGCTGATAAACTCGCTTGTTTTCCAACTGCAAAATTTGATTGGCGATAGCCGAGATTTCCTGCTGTAATTGCGGCTGTCGCTGCTGCTGCTGAACTTGCACCTGTCGGTTAATTTCCTCTAAGCGGGCCGTTAAACCAGCGCGGGCGCGATCGAGCTTTTGTTGCTTTTGCTGCTGCTGTTGTAGTAGTGGCGAAACTTGCAGTTGCAGTTGCTCTAGTTCATTGAGGCGCGATCGAACTGCTTGCAACTGTGCGAGTCCTTTGTCAACCTCCGGCTGCTGTTTGAGAATCTCCAGAACATCTTTTTCATCTTGTTCTAAAACCTCTAATTGAGCTTGCAACTGCTGAATTTTACTTTGCACAAAGTTCAGTTCTTGCCGTTGCTGTTCTTGCAATTGCTGACGCTGATTTTGGGCTTGTTGATTAACCTTAAATTTTCCCGCCAGACTTTCTTCTGTGGCTTGCAAGCTGTGGAAATACGCGATGCCGGCTGTTATTTCATTTTCTTGTCCAAGGAGGGCTTGCAGCTCATTTTTCTGCTGTTTTGCTGCGCTGAGTTCTTGCTGCAAGCGGCGGCATTCTTGAGAGATATTGTAGTGTTGTTGCTGGTAGCCTGCGAGGAGTTCTTTCCAACTTTGGCGGTTGTGGTGCTGGAGTTGCAGTTGCTGTAACTCGTTTGTGTCGGCTTGCTGCTGCTGCTGAAGCAAATCGGTTGCTTGCTGCAATTGAGTTTGTTCGGAGGCGAGAGCTTCTTTTTGTTGCAGTTGCTCTTGTACGGTTAGCAAACTCTGTTTGAGCACTTCGACTTGAGCTTTAAATTGTTTGGAGGTATCCTTGGCTTGTTCGGATAAAGTGTCGTAGGAGTCGAGTTTGAGTAGGTTGGCTAAAACTTGTTTGCGTTCGATCGGCTTTTTGAGCATAAATTCATCAGCTCGCCCCTGCCGCAAATACGCCGAGTTGATGAAAGTATCGTAATCAAGTTTGATGTGTTCGAGGATTTTTTGCTGAGTGGTTCTCAGCCCCTTGTCTGTGAGCGTGCGAAAATTAAGTTTTTCCTCACTCTCGGCAGAATTCAAGCTGACTTGAAATTCCAAACTTCCCGATTGTCCGCGCCGACGGTTGCGAATCACCCGGTAGATTTGGCCGCCGGTGGAGAAAGTGAAATCAACGCGCACATCAGTTTCGCCGATATGGATGATATCGTCTTCCGTATCGCTGCGGCAACAGCCCCAAAGTGCCCAGGATATGGCTTCTAAGAGGGAGGATTTGCCAGCACCGTTAGGCCCGCAAATGCAAGCGGTGTGCAGGCCGCGAAAGTCTAAAGCAGCTTCGCGATAGCTGAGAAAATTTTTGAGTGTAAGTTGTATAGGAATCATTTAGGCCATCGCGCCATACAATCTATCTATAAATAACACTATTTGTACGCTGTTGCCTAGTTATTCAATCTAGATCCAGAACAATTGTCAGTGCTTCTGCAATTTCTTCCATAATTGTCTCGGACAAGGTTCCGAGTTGTCGGACAAATCTTTGTTGGGAGACGGAACGGACTTGAAAAGTATCGGCGGCCGAGACTTTAGTCAAGCCATTTTCGCCACTGGGTTCTAGTCGAACCATCCAATTTCTCTCGGTCTATCGCTCTTTCCAGTCAGTGATGGGAACAATAACTTCAAGCAGCAAAATTCCAACCGTTTCATCGCTGACAATTACTACCGGACGGGTTTTGCCGATTTCGGCGCCCACAGTAGGTTCAAGCGCAACCAGCCAGATTTCGCCTCTACGCATTAGTTTTTATCCCTGCATTAAGGTATTCTTCCTCGGATTCAAAATAGGGTTCGCTGTCAGCCGACCACAAATCATGTAAAGCACCTCCCGGCATATAATCTTTTACTGCTGCTTCTGCTGCGGCTCTGAGTTTCTGCTTTCTCTCGGCTTTACGCTGGGCTTTTTCTTCTATTTCTTCGCGCATCATCCGCGAAGCTGTTTCGATGATTTCTAGGGCGTCGGTTCAGTATTAGGAGTTGACAAAACACACTGAAAATGATATGTGAATTGAAAAGCCTGTTAAATTC